>JBBAGC010000088.1:0-7414 GCA_041655115.1 Spirochaetota bacterium
TTCTCTTCAATTAAAATATCCTTTGTAATGGCCATTATTGTGCCACTGCTCTTTACAGGGATTATTTCCCCTTTTCTTAAAAGAAGCGGATAACAATGACCACACCTGGAGTAACTAAGAGTTCCGGCATGCGAATCAAATACTCCGTAAAATGCCGTAAGAAAATTATCCCCTGTTAAACCTACAAGTTCATTATTAACATATTGGAGAAATTTAGAAGGAGATTCTCTATTTGCACCAGCAGTTGTTGATAATATTTTTACCATACTGGCAATTAGCGCAGCAGGAACTCCATGACCTGAAACATCACTTATAAATATACCTATTTTATTTTTTTCAGGGAAAGAAAAAAAATCGTAAAGATCACCTCCTATCTGGACCATGGGTTGATATATAGCATAAAACTCTGCCCCTTTAAAATCAGGCATTGAATCAGGGATTAAATTATTCTGTATTGTTCTTGCAATATCCAGCTCACTTTCAATAAGCTTTTTACTCTTTTCAAGCTCCTCTATCTTTGCTTTAAGCGAGCGATCCTTTGTATCAAGGGCTTTTACCATTGTATTAAAGGAATTGGAAAACTCTCCCATAAAATCAATGCGCTGACTATAATCGCCTTTGGCTATCTGTCCTGTCTGCCATGTTAAATTAAGAAGCCTGGAATGAAGTTCCTTAAAGGGTGAGCCCATTAAGTTCCAGCGATTAATTGAAATATCCTGGAGATCCCCTTTTGAAAGAGGATGAACAAAATGATGGATTTCTGAAACAGAAGATATAAGTCTGTTTATATTATTGCAAAGCTCTTTATGGCTTTCATTTTTGAAGCTGTCAATTGAAATTTCGTCAGGAAGCTCTCCGTCTAAAATTACTTGCAGCTTTTCATTTATTATATCAATCAGATTCATCAGATGCTTTCACTTCAAATCTACAGATTCTTTCCCCTGTTGCCCAACAGTCTATTTCCTTTGCTTCAAAGTCCTTTCCTGTATAAAAGCCCATAACACCTGCCAAAAAACCTTCATCATAAACACATAAGGTCTCATTTGTTATGGGAATGCCTGAACAGTCAATATCCTCTGCAATAGTTACTATAAAATGCATTTTTTCAGTATTCTGTTTTTCAACCCTGAATACCCCAATTCTATTATCCCTTAATTCTTTTTGCAAAGTGGAAATAAAATCATTAAATTCCTTGTCCCTGCCAATCCTGGAAGCACAAAATCCGGCGCCTGCAATTTTTCCCGCATTATAAAGAATGTCATCAGCTTTTTGCACACCAAACTCCTGATCCAGATAATCTTTAAGCGTATACTGCATTAAACGATAAATCCATACAGGAACATCTGGCCCAAGATTTGGTCGTCCCATACCAATATCTCCCATGCTCTTTTCTGTAAAATATACATTCCCATCTTCTTTACTTATCATAACTTTCCTCAATTGGATTTTTAATTCTATCCTGAACCAGCTTAATCAGGTTTATATAATTTTTTTGAGCAAGGATAAAATTTTTAACAAGAGCGTTTTCCTCTATCTCCTCTCTTAAAAGTTCAGCCTCTGCTCCTCCGGGAAAAGAATCCTTATCACCACTGCTAATTGCCTCATTCAACTCCTTCCCATGCAAAACAAGCCTTGAAAGAAGCTGCTGGGCATTTGCATCCTTTTGCATCAGTTTAATACTTTTATAATAATCAGCAGCTATTTCACTTTCTTCAATGCACTTTGAAAGTTCACGGGCTTTATCAATTATAACATCAAAATTTTCCATATTAATTACCAAAGCACATCCATTGGATTAATTAATTTGCCATTATGCCAAAGAGTAAAATGAAGATGGGGTCCTGTAGAAAGACCTGTTGAACCAACCCTGCCAATAATTGTCCCTGCTGAAACATTCTGTCCTGTCCTGACATTTATCTGTGAAAGATGACCATAGAGTGTTTTGTATCCCTTATCATGCTCAACAATAACAGCTTTACCATATCCGCCATTCCATCCTGTTGCAGTTACCCGCCCTGCCCTTGCAGCACCAACCAAAGTGCCATGTTTTGCTGCAATATCAAGGCCATTATGAAAACGTCTTGTGTTATACACAGGGTGCTTCCTGTTACCATAAAAGGAACTCAAACGGCCTCCAAGGGGAGATCTGAACATTTCTCTTAATTCAAATTTTGCTGCCAAAGCACTGGTCATGTTACTTGAACAGGGTTTTGCATCTTTTATAAAAACCGCAACCGGCTTTCTGTCCGAAATAAGCCTGTAATAAAAAGAGTAGAACAGAGGTGTTTTTTGAACCTGAATATCATCCACTCCCACTTCATATTCCAGTGCAAGATCTTCAATCTGCCTGTAATCTGTAATAAATTCAAGTACCCCCCTTTGATCAGGAACTGCAACAACATCCCCTACTCTGGCAAGAAGATCCTTCCAGAAAATATTCACGCTAATTAAAGAATCAATATTCGAATTACAGTCCCTTGCGATTTTCCAGTAATTATCACCTTTTTTAACTTCTACGAATTTAAACTTTAATGAGGGAAACTCGACACAATCATTCAGATAATTAATAAATTCATTTTCACTGGAAAAATGATTTCTTATGTCAGGATCAACCTCTGCCCCATTATAAAAACTAAAGGCTATAATAATAAATAATACAATCAGTACACTTGCTGAAATCAGACACTTTGCTTTATTTTTTTTTATAAATTTATGCATAAATTAATCCCAAATGACTTTAATTATAAACTAACAATCATATTTTTTTACAAACATATTTTCATAATCAATTTTATCTAAAAATATTTTTTTTCTTAAGAGTGTCAACAAATTCTTTAAAAAGCGAGTAGAAGTCTTGAAGCTCATCCTTTTCGCGCAACGGCCTTATTTCGGGAATCTTCCCTTCAATAATTTCATTAAAATACTCAGACATTACATAAACAGGTCCTGAAATACGGTGGGTAATTCGTATGAGCATTATAAAAAGAACAATCCACTGTATAAGCACAAAAAATACAAGGGCAATTAAGAGATAGCGATTATATGATGCAATCTGATCAATGGTGTCCAGGTTCGACTCATGGCGTTTTACCAAAAGAGACATTGTTTTGAGATATTCATCATCTGTATTAGATTCAATATTTGCTGCCTGCATCAGATTGAATATGCTGTCTTCGATTTCATAGATATTATTAATTTTTTCATTATTATAAACTACACCAGCAGAGATTGATGCTATTATCAGAAGAGAAATTATTGCGACTATACCGAGAATTGAGAATGCAGTTCTTAATTGAAATCCTTTATCTATAAGATAATTCTTTCTCCCTTTCATCAGACCCTCGCAATATCATTTAGGCTAAATTTTATTTTTAAATAAAAAGGACAATAATGTCAAATCAATAATATTCATACCCCCTGCTCTTTTAAAATATTTTCTTATACGCCCCTGAAACAGAACCTGATGATTGCTTTTTAAAAAAGCAGTTCCATTTCATTGTTTTGAGCAAGAATAGAGAAAAACAGACGCAGAGGAAAACCTATTACATTTGTGAGCGAACCCTTTATTGATTCAATGATCATATCACCCTGTTCCTGCACAGCATAGGAACCAGCCTTATCCATGTATTCCACGCGTTTTAAATAATCATTTATTATTTCATCAGTAAGGTTTTTAAAAAAGACCGATGTGGATTCTATAGCAGCAAATTCCCTTAAAGCATTATTTCTTTTTAAGCTTACAGCCATACCTGTTACAACCCTGTGCTCTTTACCAGACAGCAAAGCAAGCATATCCCTTGCACTGGTAAAAGATTCAGGTTTACCAAGAATTTTCCCATCTATAGTTACAACTGTATCAGAAGTTACAGCAACATACTCTTTATATGCATTAATCTGCCCTGTAATATTTTGCATTTTTTCAAGAGCAATTCTTTTAGCAAAAGCTTCAGGGGCTTCTTCAAAAAAAGGAGATTCATCTATACTGGGATGAACAATTTTAATATCAGGAAAATAGTCGCTTAAAATCATCTTTCGTCTGGGTGAAGCTGAACCAAGAATATAAAGCATTATTTAAGAACAACCTTTTCATTTATCTTATATGCGCTTGTGACATTTTTAAGTTTTTTTATCCCTCTTGATATTTCATTCAGGTGATCTATTCCTTTAACTTCAAGAATAAACTTCAACAGGGCCTTTCCTCCCCCTGTAAGCTGGGCTTCCACCTTAATTATATTGGATTTATAAAGAGAGATTTCATCAGTCACATCTTTTAACAGATTAGGCCTGTCAACTGCTTCAACAGCAAATTTTACCGGATACCTGCTTCCCTCATTCTTCTGCCACACAATATTTATAATCCTTTCTTTTTCCTGCATAAGCCTTGCAAGAGAAGGACAATTTTTTTTATGCACAGTTATCCCTCTGCCCCTTGTAATAAACCCTGCAACATCATCACCTGGTATGGGCTGACAGCATTGAGCAAGGTTGATTAAAACATTGTTATTCCCCTCAACACTTATGCCTATGCTGCTATCCTGAGAATACTTGGATAGCTTGGGCTGTTCAGCTTCAGGAATAGAAACAGATACCTTCTTTACTTCTCTCTTCTTTTTTGCCTCTTTTTTTCTAAGCCCTTCCTCAGGTTTGCCTGCATCATCACCGTATTTCCTGAACCAGTTTCTTATTTTATATCTGGCATTGGCTGATTTAACAAACTTAATCCATGATTCAGAGGGCTTCCCGTCTTTTTTGGTTTGAATATCCACAATATCTCCACTCTTCAATTTTGAACGAAGAGGCACAAGCTTGTTATTGACCTTGGCACCTGAGCATTTATATCCAACCTCAGTATGAATAGCAAAGGCAAAATCAACAGGGGTTGCCCCCTTTGGAAGCTTCACAATCTTGCCCTTTGGAGTAAAAACAAAAATTTCATCCTCATAAAGATCCATTTTTACAGTGGAAACAAAATCCCGTGTATTTATAGAATCATCATCAATATTGCTAAGGCTTTTTAATATGGGAAGGTGTTTGTAATCCTTATTAATAAATTTTTTACCTTCCTTATAAATCCAGTGAGCAGCAATTCCCATTTCTGCAGTTAAATCCATTTCCACAGTTCTAATCTGCACTTCAAGGGGATATCCCTCTGGACCAATAACAGTTGTGTGTAAAGACTGATAGAGGTTTGACTTTGGTACAGCTATATAGTCTTTGAATCGTCCTTCAACAGGTGACCAGACTGAATGAACTATACCAAGAATCGCATAGCAGTCTTTTATTTCATTTGTAATAATACGAATTCCCCTTATGTCATAAATATCCTTAAAAGGCTTGTCTGATTCCTGCATTTTCCTGAAAATAGAAAAATAACTTTTTACACGTCCCTTGATCTGGGTCTTAATCCCCATATCATTGAACTTCTCAGTCAGGGCAGATCGTACATCCTCTATATAATTCTCAACATCGTGCTGCTTCTGCTTTACTCCCTCTTTTACAAGCTTATAGTCATCTTTGTACAAAACATAAAAAGAAAGATCCTCAAGCTCCGCTGCAAGTCTTGATATACCAAGCCTTCGCGCAATTGGAGCATAAATATCGAGTGTTTCCTTTGCTATCCTTTGTCTTTTCAAATCAGGCTGGAACATGATTGTCTGCATATTGTGCAGCTTGTCAGCAAGTTTTATAATTATTACCCTTATGTCCTTTGCTGTTGCAATAAGCATTTTGCGAAGGGTTTCTGCCTGGGCATGGCTCTTTGATCTGTTTTTGATTGAAGATATTTTAGTAACACCATCAACCAGCATTGCCACATCTTCACTGAATTCTTTTTCAATAAACTTCAGGGTAAATCTGGTGTCTTCAACTACATCGTGAAGTAAAGCAGCGCTGATTGTTGTTGTATCAAGCCTTAGCATGGCAAGAGTCATGGCAACTTCAAGGGGGTGGATTATATAGGGTTCTCCTGAAAGGCGCATCTGTCCATCATGAGCATCATAGGCAATGTCATAAGCCTTTCGAATAATGTCAATATCGGCTTCACTGTCATTACTTTTTATAAGCTCAACAAGTGTATCAATGTCCCTCTTTCTTATTTTAAAAAATTCAAATTCTGTCATATATTTTAATAATGCTTAACCCAATGTATAAATTGCAAAACACCCTTAACACTTCAATAATTTCGTACACTTTACAGTCAAGACATATATTGCCTTATTTTATAAAAAATAAAAAACTCAAACTTAAGAACAAAATAACAACTTATAGCATATTAAAACACTATAAAAACAAAAAAAAGTTGATTTAAATAATTATTAAGTTAATATTGAAAAGGGACTGCTGTTTAAAATGATTTTACTTTAAAATATCATAAAAACTTTTTAATAGCAGCAATTAGATCACTTAATATAAATTAAAATCGGAGGCTTTTATGGAATCAATGTTACCAATTCTTCTACAGCTTGTTGGCGGCGGGATAGGTGGAAATGCAGCAGGTGCAGCAATGAAGGAAAAATCTCTTGGAACTATGGGCAATTCTATAACAGGTATTCTCGGAGGTCTTGGAGGCGGACAGCTTTTAAACATACTCAATTCTCTTAATCTGACAGATTTAATTGCCGGGTCAGGGGCAGATTTAGGCAGTCTTGCCAGCAATGCAGGAGTTGGTGGTGCTGGTGGAGCAGCATTGCTTGCAGTTGTTGCTCTTGCAAAAAATTTTATAAAAAAATAAAATACAAATCTTTTATAAAGATAAAGCCCTGCTTAAATACCAAGGCTTTATCTTTAATAAGTCATCCGGAAAAACAAAATCTGAGATTATTCAACCTCTTCTTTTTCAGCATCAACACTTTCAACAGTATCAACAATAGCATCCTTGACTTTATCTGCAACACTTAAAGGCTTGGCTTTTTCAGCCCTCTTTTCACAGTCACTGCAAAGAATACTTATATTCTTTAATTCCCTTGCCTGTGCCAGGGTACCATTAAAAATCTCATCTGTCTTTTTGGTATTAATGTATCTGCAATCTGAATAAAGATGATAGCGTGTACCTGACTTTGTCCAAAACACGCTGTTTTTACCCATAAGAGCCTCTACCTGTGCTGTCTGTTCTGCATACTGCTCCTGTGAAGGCGGATTAAAATCAACCCCTGCAATACCTGCTAAAAGTAAAGCAGCAACTGCAATTCCACCAACAATTCCTTTCTGTTTCCCGTCCATATCCTTGTTCATAAATATAAGTACAACCAGGGGAAGAAAAGCAATAATTGCAATGATTACACCAAGCTGATTCTGTATAAAAAATTTAACTTTATCCTGTTCAGAAGCTGGATCAAATCTGTTTGCTTTTTTCCAGAGCAGGGAACCTATAACAACTAAAATTAAATCAGCAACAATAAGACCAATGAGCCATGGC
>JBBAGC010000089.1:0-7380 GCA_041655115.1 Spirochaetota bacterium
ATTTCCAGAGAGTGTAAAAAAGATTGTGCAAATAGCTATATCATATATTTTATAAAAAAAGAAAAAGATATAGCAAATTCAAAATATCCCATGATGCTTTTATCCTGAGAAAGTAACTAAAAAAAGATCGGTTTTCCCTACTGATGATTCGATATATAAAGTACTATATATGGCTCTTCAAAATGCCTCAAGAAGATGGACAATGCCTGTTAGAGACTGGGGTAAAGCTCTAAATCAATTGCTATTTATTTCTAAGGTAGATTGAAATTTAGAGCTGGAGCAAAGGCTATTTATATAAAAAATCTGACACTCTCGTTAAAAATCCTGAGTTATATTTATGAATAATACTTGCAATCAGTGTTTGATACAATAAACTCTGCATAATTATTTTATATGAACTAAAATTTTTTGAGGCAAAAGATCCCACCATCTTCAAAACCTATGATTAATCATTAAGCTTTAACAGCCCGGTATATTATGGCAGGGCTAAAAGTAGTTGAAAAATTTGTTAATGGCTATAATAATAGGAGCATAGTAATATCGATTATTTGAAATTGAATATGCCTTATAATAAAGTTTTATGATAGACAATGATAGTATAATTTATAAATTCCATAAAGATTGATAAAGAGATTAAACTGTTTAATTGATGCTAAATATATATTTGTACATACAAGCTTAAGCAAGGAGATAATATGGATAAGGTTAAACAGATAGGCATTCATGGTTTTAGGCGCTTACATGATATGAAAATTGACATGAAGCCTTTAATGGTAATGATTGGCGCAAACGGCGCTGGGAAAACTTCTTTACTTGATGCTGTCTATCTCCTTTCTTCTTCTGCATCGGGCAATATAAATCGCACATTAAATGACATGGGAGGGATTAGGGATCTGATTACCAGAGGATATACAGGTGATGTGGTTTTATCAGCATCTATGAGAGTTGCCGGGTATGAACCTCTCGAATATTCTCTTTGTGTACAGCCTAAGGGGCAGACATATGCAATTTCAAACGAAATTTTGTCACAAAAACGTCATGGTTTTGCTGAACCTTTTAAGCATATTGAATCAAATTTTGATGACATAAGATATTTTGATATTGAAAGCAGCAAAATGACAAAACCTGAATGGGATTTTAACTTTATGGAAAGTTCTCTTTCACAGGTTCCTAAAATGTTTAAACAGCCCGAAAATTTAAGAAAAACTCTTGAAACAGTAACGCAGTATCATGTTCTGGATGTGGGAAAGCGTGCGCCTGTTAAGCTTCCTCAGCAGATGAAGCCAGTGGAACTTCCTGGCGCAGATGGCGAGGATTTGGTTTCCTTTCTTTATTATTTACGCGAAAGCAACAGAAACAGGTATGATGCTATTGAAGATACGCTTAAGTCGGCTTTTCCTGGTTTTGAATATTTGAGCTTTCCTCCAGTTGCTGCCGGGATGTTGACAATGACCTGGAAAGAGAAACAATTTAATACCCCTTTATTTATGCACCAGATGTCAGAGGGAACATTGCGTTTTATATGGCTTATAGCCCTGTTGCAAAGTCCGGGGCTTTCCACTGTTACCATGATTGATGAACCTGAAGTAAGCCTTCATCCTGAATTGCTTTTAATATTGTCCGATCTTTTAAGAGAGGCTTCGGTGAGAACTCAGATAATAGTTGCTACTCATTCTGACAGGTTAATCCGTTTTCTTGAGCCTGGTGAAATCTTTGTAATGGATATAGATGAGGATGGTTGTACAAAAGGGCAATGGGCAGATGCTTTTGATATTGATGAATGGTTGCACGACTATTCTCTTGATGAAATATGGCGATTGGGACGCATGGGAGGGCGTTCATGAAAATAACTATGCTTGTAGAGGGTAAAACCGAAAAAGCCTTTATTCCAGTCATTAGAAAATATCTTGAACCCAGGCTGGCCGGGAAAATGCCGAAGATTGATGTAATGCCATATGATGGACTTATTCCAACAGAAGACAGGTTAAGAAGAGTTGTTTTGAATCTTTTATATAAAAAAGTAAAACCCTCAGACTGTGTTATTGCCTTAACTGACGTTTATACCGGAACTTTGCTTCCTGTGTTTAAAGACGCCCAGGATGCTAAAAATAAAATGAAATTATGGGTTGGAGATGAGCCTGATTTTTATCCGCATGTAGCACAATATGATTTTGAGGCATGGCTTTTGCCCTATTGGGGTACTATTCAAAAGCTGGCCGGGCATAATAAAGCTGCTCCTTCGGGTAAACCTGAAACTGTAAACCATAATAAACCTCCCAGCTACCATTTGAAAAGCATTTTTGAAACAGGAAACTGCCGTGATAGTTATGTTAAGACACGTGATGCGCGACGTATTCTTGAAAACAATGATTTATCGGTTGCAATTGCTCAGTGCAGTGAATTGAAATCATTAATTAATACAATTATTACAGTTTCCGAGGGTGAGCCTCTTGAATGAGTTGATTAATTTACTCATTCTTTAATACTTCTTTAAAAATTCTTAAATCGTCTTTTTTTACAATAAAAATAAACAGTAGCATACCATAAATCACTGAAAGAATGATAGCATTAATAATCCAGCTGTCAAAAAGGATGATATAATTATACAAAAACATTATAGCAGCAAGAATTATAGCAAGTTTTAAATTAATAAGTAAAGTAGGTAGTATTTTTATACTAAAAATTTTTTTCAAATATATGGATGAGGCAGTAAAAATAAAAAAATAAGTAATAACAATAGCCCAGGCAGCACCTGTTATTTTTAATTTGTTTATCAAAATCATACTTGTAGCAACATTAATCAATGAAGCTATAAAGTAGATGAGGCTATTTATTTTTTGTTTGTCCAGAGCTGTGATTAAGGTTGTACCCATATTGAAAAAGAAAGGTATTGAAATAGCTATAATTTTTAATACACCAGCTGACTCAATATATTTATCTCCAAAAAGGAGTGTTATTATTTCATTAGGAAAAAAGATTAAAATTATAAGAATATAAAATGAGAGCATACATAAAATTCGGTTTATTATATCATAGGCAAACTGGAATTGAGTTCTGTCTTCTTCAATTGTTTTTTTATATAAAAATGGGAGTATTACCTTGCCTATGCTTTTAGGTACAAAAAAAAGCGCCATAAAGAAAAGAAGAGCATTGTTAAATAATCCACTGTATGTTGCGCCAAGCATCATGGAAATAATAATAATATTTATATTTCCTATGGCATTTTCTTGAAGTATTGTTGTTAAACTAAAAGGGATCGCATCTTTAATAAAACCTTTCAGGTTCTCGATTTTTAAAGATACTACATTATATTTTTTTTGTGTGTAAATAAAAAGTGCAATTAAAAAAATAGCAACAAGGGCAAGCCTGAAAAATACAATAGTATAATAGTCCCCTTTAATTTTAATTGCAGCAATAGTAGCTGCTAAAAGGGAAATTGAAAAAACAAGGGTGAAAAATGAGCTTGTAATAAATTTTTCAATTGCTTCATAAAAATAATAAAAAGTGTTCTGAAACTCTGAACCAAGTCTGACAAAGGCAAGTATTATTATAAGGTATATTATATTATGATTGTAACCTGTAAAGGGGAGTGTTGCAATCAGGATAATAAAGGCAATACCTGATACCCATAGTTTTAATACAAGAGAATTGGCAAAGTGTTTTTTTTCCTCTCCAGGAAATAGATTAATTTGCCGTATAAGCACCTGGTTTAGGCCCAGATTGGTAAATGCAGCAAGAAATGTTGCATATCCTAATGCTGTGGCATATTCACCGTATTTTTCTACAGAAAGATACCTGGCAATAATGATTGTAATTAAAAAAAAGAAAAATTTGTCAGCAACAGTAGCTGTTGTTACAATAAGTGAATTGAAAAATATTCTGGATTTGTCGTTCAGGGTATTCACCATTTTTTTTTAAGTTGTCTCTATAAAATAATTTCGCTACTGTATTAGTCAATATTTATTTATTTGGTATAGCATTACACCAGAGACTTTACTTATGGGATGATTCCCTTCACTTAGCCTCATTATACCTGTCTATTGCCAGCTTTGCAGCTCCCATTGCTGCAATTTTTGACTGATCTTTTAGTGTCAGGTACTTTATATTTTCTTTAAGGCCTGGGAGTGCTCTTTGCTTTACTGTTTTTTTAACTATGGGGATAATTATTTTCCCGGCCTGGGAAAGGCCTCCTCCAAAAAGTATTGCTTCAGGATTAAATATGTTCACAAGGTTTGCAACTCCAATTCCAAGATAGCCTGATATGTCTTTTATGGCATTTACAGCAAGGGGATCTTTTTTGATTGCTTCTTCATAAATAATTTTAGCTGTTAAGGGTTCTCTTTTAATTATTTCATGGATTGATGATTCAGGGAACTTGTTTATGTTTTCCCTGATAAAGCCTACCAGCGCAGTTGCTGATGCATATTGCTCCAGGCAGCCCTGATTCCCGCATACACATTTTCTTCCATTAAATTCAATTGTCATGTGGCCTATTTCCATGGAACTTCCGTTCTGACCTGTATAAATTTTGTTATCAATAACAGCTGCTCCGCCAATACCTGTACCAAGTGTTACCATAATCCAGTTTCTGTATCTGGTTCCTTTCCCCTGCCACCATGCACCTGCACATGCAACAGTTGCATCGTTTTCCAGAAATGTTTTTGTCCCTGTAATTTTTTCTATATTTTTTGTAAGAGGATATTCTTTCCATGAGGGAATATTTGGACTGGTTATAACAACTCCCTTAACCCTGTCAATGGAGCCTGCTGCACCAATACAGATAGCTGATATGTCAATTTTGGAAACTGTTGCAGATGTAGCCAGGTTTTCTATGATTGAATATATTGTTTTGTCAATTTCCTCTGATGAGGCAGGGGTTTCTGTTTTTTGAAAACCAAGGAGTTTCCCTGATTTGTTTACAAGTGCGCCTTTGATATTGGTTCCGCCTATGTCAATTCCTACAAACATATATACACCTTTGCTTTTATTTTAAGAAAATGAAGATTGTAATTTTTATTTGTCTATATTAATGCTAATAAAATTGATGGGTCTTATAAAGCAATTGTTTTTTTGAAATTAATTGATTTGAGATTTTTCATTATAGAAAAAAATGATAAATACTGGACATTTATCTGCTGGAAATAAATCATTGAATTATTATGAAAAAAATAGATTTGCATTGTCATACTACTGCTTCAGATGGGATAAAAACTCCATCTGAAATTATAGACTGCGCTCTTTCCTGTGAAGTTGAAGTTCTTGCCATAACTGATCATGATACTATTGGCGGTATTGCTGAAGCTGTTGAATACGCATCATTAATAGAAAATTTCACTCTTGTAAAGGGAATTGAATTCAGTATAGATTTTCCAGGCGGCTCCTTCCATCTGCTTGGCCTTAATATTGATCATAATAACAAGCCTCTTATTGATAAAACTCTGCATTTACAGAATGTGAGGGACAGGAGAGTTTATCATATAATAGATGATCTTGCAAAACATAATATTTTTATCCCTGTTGAAGATGTATTTCTTGAGAGCAAGGGCGGTGCAGCAGGCCGTCCCCATGTTGCACGTGCAATGGTTCGTCATGGATATGCAAGGGATATAAACGAGGTTTTTCAAAAGTTTTTAATAAAGGGCAAGCCCGGATATGTATCCAAAGAGAAAACCCCTCTTGCTGAGGCTGTGTCCCTTATTAAGGGCGCTGGGGGAATTGCAGTAATTGCCCACCCTGTTTCTCTTAATTTTAGGGATTTTGGCGTATTTGAGTCCCTGCTTAGGGGATTTATTGATCAGGGGCTTGCAGGTATAGAGGTTTATTCTTCCATGCACAAGGATTCCGAAGTTCAGAAATTTCTGGATCTGGCAAAAAGGTACAATCTTGCAGTAACAGGCGGTAGTGATTATCATGGGGGCAGGAACGAGTCCCTGGGGTATTATCAGCCTGACAAGCCTGTTCCTTTTGAACTTTTTGAAGAGTTGATATTGCGTTTTTAAAAATAGCTTATTATAAAAAGCCCTATCTGCCGATTATTATAAAGAATGGATTTTATAAGGCAGGTAGTCAATTATGTATGAACTTATTAATAGAGCAGTAATACCAGTAATAAATGAAGGCGGAGTTTCTTTTGCACGGCTTGAAAACCTCATATATGTTAAAGAGTTTGTTGATAGAATCTCTACTCAAAAATTTGTGAATGATACAGAGGTTCTGGAGCTTCAAAAAAAATATGGAGTAAAACCTGATATTATTACCTGGGGAGATTATTTCCAGTCCGAGTTTGCTTCCAGGTTTTGCAGGGAAAGCGACCAGGAGTTTCTTAAAGCTGTTGATACTGTAAAATTTGACATGATTGCAAGCTACCTTATTTTTCATGAAAAGGGTTCTGAATTTTTTGAATGGGTTCGCAATTCCTATTATAATACTCTTATTGATGATCATGGTTATGAATCCAGTGAAGTTGATGAAATAAGGCATTTAAAAATACTTATGGATTATTATCTTGAACTTGGAATTGCTGACAGGTTTGATGAAGCTGAAATGTCATGGTATGCTGATTTTAAAGAGGAAGATGCTGCTGCAATGTAATTCATTTAAGATCTGTGATAAAATTAACTTTTCGATATTGTCTAAAAAGGCGGGTTCCCCTGAATTTGTCATTCCGGTTTCGCAGCTTCAATCATAGCGAATACCGGAATCTCATAGAGTGGACATTTAAGTGAATAAATACTATGTTTACATAATGGCTAACAGGTACAATACTGTTCTTTATGTAGGTGTAACTAATAATTTAAAACGAAGGGTATTTGAACATAGAAAAAAGTTGGTTAAAGGTTTTAGTTCTAAATGTAATTGTAATAAACTTGTCTGGTGCGAAGAAACTGAAAATGTTAAAGTGCTATAAAAAAAGAGAAGCAGTTGAAGAAATGGAAAAGAGTATTTAAGGATAATATTATAAAAAATATAAATCAGTATTAGGTTGATTTATATGATATTATTGTATAAGATTCCGGCATTACGCGTTGCTTCAGCCGGAATGACAAAAAATTACTTATTGGAAAACCCTGGAGATATAATTCCCTGCGATTTTTGAATTTATGTTTTTTAATTATTTTTTTGTCAAAAAGGGCTGTTCATTTGAACAGCTTTTTTTTATATTTACTGATGAATAAAGCTCTGGAGGATTAAATATGGAATTATCATCTGATGCAAAAAAAAGAATTCAGGAATGGACATCTCCTCCCTTTGATGAGGCAACTATAAATGAAATTAAATCCCTTGTTGAGCAGAAAAACTATTATGAGCTTAATGAAAGATTTGGTGCAGAGCTGGAATTTGGCACAGGCGGACTTCGCGGTATTATAAGAAACGGCTCTA
>JBBAGC010000090.1:0-7318 GCA_041655115.1 Spirochaetota bacterium
CCCTTATCTGAAAGGCTATACCAAGCGGAAGTGCAAACTCCTCAATTCTTTTCATTTCGCTTTTTTTACTTTCACCAGCAAGAACATAACCCATAGTCATGGGATAGGCAATAGTATAAAAGGCAGTTTTCATAAGGCTTATTCGCAAAGGAATATTGCTTTCAATGTCAGCTTTTTTAGGCATGGAGCTAAGTGAATCAAGAATCTGCCCCCAGGCTGTTTTTTCATAAGTGCCTGAAAACACAGAAAGAAAGCGATTCTTATCAACCAGTCTTACATCTGCCCTGCTTATAATTTCTATCACATTAGAAAAAATCACATCAGCAAGTACTATGGCAACATCTGCCCCGATTGTATTTATTCCTGTACCCGGCAGGTATTTTTTTTGAAGCAAAAGGTGCATTGCCTCCCCTCCCCGCCTGGTTTCTGATTTGTCAATAATATCATCCTGTATTAAAAGAAAAGAATGCATAAGCTCAACTGCTGCTGCAAATTTTATTATCTCTTTTATTTTTTTAAAACCCTTTCTGTAGCCAAGATAGGAATTTACAAGCAGCATGGGTCTTATTCTTTTTCCATCCCTGAGACAATATTCAAGTATTACCTCATAAAGCTCCTTTGTATAATCAGATTCTGCGCCTTTTATCTTTTCCCTGTAAAAATCATTGATATAGGAATCTATCATAACAGAATATTTTTCAAAGAATAAATTGTAGGCTAAAGAGTATATTGAATCTGTTTTTTCTTTCATAATTTTTACCTGCAGGTTTTTTAAATAAATTCAAAAAAGAACAATGTATAATCAATTTTAACATTTAATCTATTAAAATGTTAAGTTTAATTGTCCAGAATAATTACATCAGCCTAAAAAAAAAGCCTTGTAATTAATTATTTGTTTTTAAAATAAGTTTGTGATTTCAATTTTACAGCATTACAAAATAAATTGCTTTCTCATAATCCAAAATCTGGAGCTTGTTGCACATGAAGGCCAAAAGAATAATACCATGCCTTGACATTAAAGATGGACGTGTAGTAAAAGGAGTAAATTTTTTAAACCTGGTTGACGCTGGTGACCCTGTTGAAAATGCCAGGTTCTATGATTCAGAAGGAGCAGATGAACTCTGCTTTCTTAATATTGCTGCTTCATCTGATAAAAAAGATTCCATCCTTGATATGATTAAAAAAGTATCTGAAACAATACATATTCCATTTACAGTAGGCGGTGGAATAGGTACTGTTGAAGATGTGCGACTGATACTGGAAAGCGGAGCAGACAAGGTCTCCATTAGTACAGCTGCTTTTCTTAATCCTGAACTAATTACACAGGCTGCAAAAGAATCTGGTTCACAGCGCATTATTGCAGCTATTGATGCAAAGAAAAACAATAAAGGTGGATGGACAGTTTTTATAAACGGAGGGAAGACAGCAACTGAAATGGATGTTGTTGACTGGGCTGTTAAAACAGAAAAACTGGGTGCTGGTGAAATACTTTTAACAAGCATGGATAAGGATGGCACAAAAGATGGCTATGATATTGAACTTACACGCCAGGTAGCAGAGGCTGTAAATATACCTGTTATTGCATCAGGCGGAGCAGGAACTGTTGAGCATCTTTATGAAGGGCTCACAAAAGGAAAGGCAGATGCTGTACTTGCTGCTTCAATTTTTCATTTCAGAGAAATAAGCATTAAAGAGGTTAAGGAAAAACTTATCCAAAAAGGTGTTCCCATAAGATCTGCCTAAAAAAGTCAGCCAGCCATTACAAAATACAAAACAACTGCAATAAGCACAATAAAAACCAGCCCGGAAATAATGAGACTTAAGCTGTTTCCTGCACCTGCTCCAGAGTCACCAGCTTTTGTATTGCTATAAAATGAAGGATCCATTGACACTTTAATTCGATCCTCTTCTTCTACAATTTTAACATAAATACCCCTTGCAACAATAGCAAAAAAAGTATAGGCTCCATCGTGTTTTCTTGAAATTATACGGCCTGTAATGGGCTTAAACTTCCCGCTTTCATCATAGGCATCAAAAGCCCTGGCAACCTCTATAGCCTTAGGATTGTTATCCACAAGGCTGATTTTAATACGATCCCCTTCCACAAGGCTTGCAATATCCTTGCCCTTTATAGGGGAAAGAATAAGCGCTCCATTAAGAACCAGTTTTACATCTTTACCTTCAAGAGGATCATCCAGCTTTTCTATTTTAATTTCAGGTTCCAGCTGTTTTGCACGTCCCTTTGCCAAATCTACTGCTGAAATTTTGCTGCTGGTTGAAGAACACAACTCCATGGTAAGAGATGATATTTTTTCATAATCAATGGAAACATCAAGGCTCTGATAACCTGTTAAATCAGTTAAAAGCCTTTGAAATTCATGGTTTACTGCAATTCCATCATCCTGTCCCATAAGTTTTATTAACTTGGGAAACTCTTTCATATTAACTATTTTATTTAAATGAGCTGAAAATTCACCTTTAAAAACTTCGTCTAAATTCCCGGCTTTGTTAATCTCAAAAATTTCTTTTTCAAAATTACGCCAATCCTTTGAAGTTTTAACATCACCTGTTTCATCAGACCTGCATGCAATAGAATATGAATGAACCAATTTAAAATAATCAAGATTAAAGAAAAGAATAAATGCTCCATACACACTTGATGAAGAAAAACGTCCCTTTATAACGAACAAATCCAGATAGGAACCTGTAAGCATTTTCCTGGCCTTATCATCATCACCATAGGTATAATACATGGCAATCTGGAGCTTCTTTGACTGCTCTGAAAAATTATTAGCAGCAGATTCTAAATCATTAGACATAAAAACCTCTTTGGATAAATCTTAATTGAAAATTAAGGGGTTTAATCTGTTCAACCACCTGAATACTTAACCATTACCTTTTTTACTCTTTCAAGCAAAACGCGCCTGTTTATAGGTTTAAGAATATAATCTTTTACACCCATGGAAATGAGATCCTGCATTACTCCCTTTGTGGTTTCATCACTTATAAAAACAAGAGGAGAAACATTTCCCCTTTCTTTAAGCTCAAATGCCAGGGCATACCCATCCAATACAGGCATATCAAGCTCTGTTGTTATCAAATCAACCTTGCCTTTTAGTCTGTCATAATGTGCAATAGCTTCCTTTCCATTTGAAGCTGTGGCTACAATATCATATTCTTCAGATTCAAAAATCTGACTTATCTGCTTTCTATTAAATTCCCTGCTATCTACTACGATTATCTTGTAATGCCTCCCGCCAGGAGCAATACCATCAGGTATTTTTGTGTTTAGATTGGGAAAATCCGCCTTATACCTCATCTAAAAATCTCCGTCAAAAAAATGATTTAATCAAAATACAACCGGAATTATCATGCCGGAATCAGTCAGGTTATTAATAATTATAACTTTTAATGATGTCAAGATGAAATTAGATAAAATAAAAATATGATTATTATTTGATAAAAACACCTGTTTTTTGTTATAATGAAAAAAGAGCAGGAATTCCTTTCCTGTAATCTTATAATGTAGAAAAGTGATTGCTAAAAAATTAACATCAGTTTACTATATTAGTTTAAAAACGAAAATCATTCAGGAGAGTCGTTTTGACTTATATTGAAACAAAAGACTTTAGTATTTACCCTGTTAATTATTTAGATGCCATAATAGAAGGGAACCCATTTTATATCCAGTTTAAAAAATTTGAACCTGAAATTGAAGCACAAACAATAAAGATTATACACAGATATCTTGAGCAATACGACCTTCTTTTTCATAAAAATACTATAATATCCATTATAAAAGAGCTCATCAGCAATGCTGTTAAAGCAAATTTAAAAAGAATATATTTTGAATCATCAGAATTAGACATAGATAACCCTGCGCATTACAGGAAAGGAATGGAAACATTCAAGGAGTATGTATTCCAGAGTCAAAAAAGCAAAATTCTATCATTGTTAAACGAATCAAAATATGCAGTAAAAGTCACCTTTTCAACATCAAATGACAATATACAGATAAACGTAAAAAATAACATAGCTATCCTTGAACCTGAGCTCAAAAAAATAAAATCACGGGTCAGCAAAGCTTATAAATACAACAACATTGCTGAGGCTTTCGAAGATGTATTAGATGATTCAGAAGGAGCAGGGCTTGGGCTGATAATGGCTCTTATGCTTCTTAAAAACTCCGGGTTCCCCAGGGATTCATTTTCAATTGAACAGTATGAAACAGGCACTTTAGCATCTTTAAGTATTCCATATAATAAAACAAGCCCGGAGTCACACTTCAAGATTACAGAAGAAATAGTAAAGGAAATTGATAAAATCCCGTCACTCCCGGATAATGTTAAGCGAATAGGCCTTTTATGCAAAAATCCGGAGAGTACAATCAAGGATATAAGCCATGCCATTTCCATAGATCCAGGGCTTACTGCCTCTATAATAAAGCTTTCAAACTCTGCCGGTTATATAACCATGAATCGCATAGAAACAATTGGCGAAGCTGTAAAAATTATTGGCATAGAGGGAATAAACACGCTTCTTATAGCAACAGGAGTTCAAAAGATAGTTGAGGCTAAATATAAAAAATTCGAAGCAATATGGAATGATTCACAGAAGCGTGCATTTTATGCACAGCAAATTATTAAAAAAACAGGAAAAAATTCCAGGCAGGCAGATCAGGTCTATCTGGCTGCGCTACTTGCTGATATTGGGCGCATTGTTATGCTTTCTCTCCAGGATGACTTGTTCAAAAAATTAAAAGAAATTTCCGGCTATAAAGGCATTGAAGATGCAAGCCTTCTTGAAGAAATAGCCCTTGGAATAAGCCACAGCTCCCTTGGTGCAATGATATGCAAAAAATGGAATTTCAACGAATCCCTTACAAAAACAATTGAACTTCATCACAGACCTCACCTGGCTCCTGAAAATCTTGAAGCCCTTATTTACACAGTATACCTTGCTGATCTGTTTGTTGATATTGAAAAAAACAGATCCCGCTTTGAAATTGCAGATGAAGACGTGCTTAAATTTTTCAACCTTGATTTGAAAGAAGAATTTATAATTTACCATAATTCTATTAGCAAAAAATTTTTTTCTAAAATAGAAACACCTTGATAAATATTATAATTTCAGTTATTATTATTAAACACAAGCTTAAAATACTTGACTTAAGACTTTACTGATTAGTCAATTTGCCTGTTTTAATTTTTTTACAGAGGACAAATAATGTATTTTCAGGAAATAATTGCAAAACTAAACGAGTACTGGGCAAAACAGGGATGCTTGATAATACAGGGTTCTGATCTTGAAGTAGGAGCAGGAACCTTTAATCCAGCCACATTTCTCAGAGTGCTTGGCCCGGAACCATGGAATGCAGCCTATGTGGAACCATCACGCAGACCCACTGACGGCAGATATGGAGACAATCCAAACAGGTTGCAGCACTACTATCAATACCAGGTAATAATGAAACCCTCCCCTGTAAATATTCAGGATCTCTATCTTCAATCACTTGAATACCTGGGTATAAAACTAAAGGAACATGATGTAAGATTTGTTGAAGATGACTGGGAATCCCCTACTCTAGGAGCAGCTGGCCTGGGATGGGAGGTTTGGCTAAATGGGATGGAAGTTACACAATTTACATATTTCCAGCAATGTGGCAGCATTGATCTTGACCCTGTCTCTGTTGAGTTAACATACGGCCTTGAAAGAATATGTATGTACATACAGGGAATTGATAATGTTTTTGATATAAAATGGAATGAACAGTTTACCTATAAAGATATTCACCATAGAAGCGAATTTGAATTTTCTCATTACAACTTTAATATAGCTGATACAGCCCTGCACTTTAAATTATTTGACCTCTTTGAAAAGGAATGTTTTTCCATTCTTGAATATGATAAAGCCAATATTGTACTGCCTGCTTATGACTATGTGCTAAAATGCTCTCATGTGTTCAACATGCTTGATGCGCGCGGTGCTATTTCTGTAACAGAGCGCGTAGGCTATATTACCAGGGTAAGAAACATTGCACGAAAATGCGCTGAAAAATTTTTGCAGATTCGGGAGGAAATGGGATTTCCTTTATTAAAGACAGATACCAATCAGGAGCAGACATGAACAAGGCCTTTACTAATCTTGATGCTTTTTTAACAAAATATGACAAGTTCATAATCTCAACTCATGAGAGTCCTGATGCTGATGGAATAGGTTCAGAAATAGCATTTCTGGATCTTTTAAAACAGATGGGTAAAGAAGCATATATTTTAAACTCTGACGCAGCCCCTGAAATATGCAAATTTATGGATATAGACAATGAACTTACAGTCTTAAAAGATGAGTCACAACTACCTCCTGATATTGCAGATTTTGTCCATATTGTTCTTGATACAAATGACTATGAAAACATTGGAACAGTCTACAAAATACTGAAAAATAAAGTAAAAGATTTTTTTATCATAGATCATCATGAAGGCGATCTCCATAAAGCAGATAAAAATTTTATTAAAGTTGAAGCTTCATCAACTGCAGAAATAGTTTACAGCATAATCCAGTATTACAGAAAAGAACTTAATTTCAAAACATGCCAGGCCATATACACAGCAATAGTATTTGATACAGGCTCTTTCAGGTTTCCCAAAACCACTTCTGAAACCTTTAGTATAGCTTCCCATCTCCTGGAATATGGAGTAAGCCCATTTCGGGTATATGAACAGCTATACGAAAGCAATTCTCTTTCAAGCTTTCAGCTTAGAACCAGAATACTCTCAACAATGGAAATATTGCACAATGGCAAAATGGTAATAATGAAGCTCACCTCTAAAATGGTTGAAGAAACCAATGGTTTATTTGCAGAAGGAGAATCAATAATAAACCTTCCCTTTACAGTAAAGGGAGTTATTATTAGTATTCTCATTAAGCAGGATAAGGGCAACCCGGTAAAGGTAAGCATGCGTTCAAAAGGTGACATAAATGTAGCTGCAATAGCAATTCAAAATGGTGGAGGCGGTCACAAAAACGCTGCAGGGTATAAGTCCAGCCTCACCTTTGACGAAACATATAAAAAAGTAATAAAAGACATGGAAGTTTTTTTTAAATAATGTGTGAAATATCTATTGGTTCTGTATAGCGTGCTCCAGTAGATGCCACAACAAGAGATGCAGCATAACTGCCTATTTTCCCAGCCAGTTCAGGACTAAATCCCCTGGTTAACCCATAAATAATTCCGGCAGCATACATATCACCAGCACCGTTTGTATTTACAACATCAACGCTATATGAAGGAATAACAAAGGATTTACCACCTGTTTTT
>JBBAGC010000091.1:0-7311 GCA_041655115.1 Spirochaetota bacterium
CAAGGGGTATTATATTAACTTTTTCTTCTTTTTTAGTTTTTTTAACTTTTTTTTTCATATTCCAGTGTGACCAAATCCTCCTTCGTTTCTGTCTGTTTTGTCCAATTCATCAACTATTATAAATTCGCCTCTGTATACTTTTGAAATAACCAGTTGACCTATTCTCATACCATTTTCCACAGTAAAAGGCTCTTTCCCTAAATTAGTCATAATTATTTTTATCTCGCCCCTGTAATCAGAATCTATTGTACCTGGAGAGTTAAGAAAAGTTATGCCATTCTTTAAGGCAAGTCCGCTTCGCGGCCTTATTTGAGCTTCATACCCTGGAGGAACTGCTATAAAAATTCCTGTAGGTACAAGGTGAGTTTCACCTGGTTTAATTGTAACAGACTCCTCCAGAGCTGCTGATAAATCAGCTCCTGCAGCGCCTTTACTTATATATTCCGGGACTTTGCCCAATTTTTTTACTGATATTTTTACAGGGATCATAAAAGTCTTTTAATCTCTCTTGCTATGCAGGCATTAACATTCTCACAATCAACACAGTATTTATCCTCTGTATTAAAATCTCCTGCTTCACATATTTCTTCGTTCTCTTCAGCAAGAATTGATGCACGCTTAAGTGCATGATATTCATCATCAGTAAGGGCATCAGCGCCCTTATCCTTTAACTTGGAAAGAAGCTTTAAAATCCCGGCACTCTTATTGTTAGAAGGAGAAAGGAGTGTTTCTCTTTCTCTCACTTCTTTACTTATCCTTGCTCTGATTTTTTTTGCTTTAAATTCAATACCTCGTCTTTTCATGATAAAAAAGAAAACAAGCCCACAAACAAGTCCACCAAGATGCCCCACATGAGAAACACTGCTGGATGAACCCATTGTTACAAGGGAATAAAACTCAATTCCTCCATAAAGTATAACAAGAAATTTAGCTTTAATTGGTATAATAAAAAATAAAAGAATCTCAGCATCTGGGAAAAGCACTCCAAATGCAAGAAGAAGGCCAAAAACAGCTCCTGAGGCTCCTATTGTAGGAATATGTGCAACTGTCCCGCCTATAGCCATATTAATCCCGAATATAAAAAGACCTGCACCAATCCCTGTAAAAAAATAATATATGAGAAATTTTTTAGATCCCCAGACATGTTCTATATGTGAACCAAAAAGAAGCAGTGCATACATATTAAGAAATATATGAAACATACCCCCATGAAGAAACATATAGGAGCATATCTGCCAGACATAGCCCTTGCCCAAAACCAGGGCAGGCGTAAGCCCAAAATAATAGGTAAGAGCAGGCATCTGCCGTTCAACAATCTGCATTCCATAAGGAATAGGAACATTCACCGTGTTATTTGCAAAAAAACCTTGAAATAAATAAACTACTGCATTTATAATAATTAATTTAGGAACCCAATTATCCGCTCTTGATAAACCATTCATTTCTTTATCCTGTTATTTACTGATGTAAATATTTCTTCAAAATCATTCTGTAATTATTTCGCAACCCTTTTCTGTTACACAAAGAGTATGCTCCCATTGCGCAGAAAGAGAACCATCAGCAGTTACAGCTGTCCAATTGTCCCCTAAAAGTTTTGACTCATAGCGGCCTGAATTTATCATAGGCTCTATTGTGAAGACCATGCCAGGAACCATGGGAATCCCCCTGAATCCTACATCATAATGATGCACATGAGGTTCTTCATGAAACTTCTTTCCTATTCCGTGTCCCCCGTAATCCCTGACAACAGAAAAACCATTCTCCAAAGCATGCTTTTCAATAACCTGTCCTATTACACCAAAGTCATTATAGGGCTTAACCTGATCTATAGCCAGATAGAGACATTCTTTTGTAACACTAACAAGTTTTTGCGCTGTTTTGTCAGCTTTTCCTATTATGTACATTCTGCTTGCATCAGCAAAATAACCATCAAGAATACATGTAACATCAACGTTTATAATATCGCCATTTTTAAGGATTTCTGACTTATCAGGAATACCATGACAGATTACATCGTTTATAGAAGTACACACGCTCTTGGGAAAACCATTATAATTAAGCGGTGCAGGTATTGCACCGTTCTTAATTGTATGTTCATGAACCCAGGTATTAATCTCCTCAGTTGACACACCTTCACCTATTCTGGAACCAACCATATCCAGAATATCCCTGGTAAGTATACCGCTTTTTTTAAGCCCTTCTATTTCCACAGCAGTCTTGACATTTACACCCCTGGGAAGCTTGATTTTTCTTCCAGATGGTGCTCCTGATAAAAGATCCGATTCCATATGACACTTTTTATATTTTTTTCCGCTGCCACACCAGCATAAATCATTGCGCGTTAATTTTCTCATCTTTCTACCTTAATAAAATCTTTTGAATTATTCTTTTGCCACAGAAGAGACAAATAGTAACCTGGAATAAAAATTTAAGCCAGCTATAAAAAAACTTATAGTCTAATACCCAATATAACAGGATTTTTCATAATAGTAACTATTTTATAAAAAATGTTTTTGTTGTCAATACTCTATAACAATAAAAACCAAAACACTCAAGAGGAATGTCCCATAGAACAATCAGGAAAAGGCATATCAAATTTCAGGAGCAGTTACTTTCCGGTTAAACTCAGATACTTCTCTTTTAAAATCGTCAAAATCTATTATATAATTATTATTTTCAAATCTGAATATCAAGCTGTTCCTTGACCTTCCGGAAATGGAACAGTTAAAAGGAACATCCAGGCTATTATTATGAAAATCATATATTGTTAAATCCTCTCCTTCCTGAACAATATAGCCATGTTGTGTTAAAAATATACCAGATAGCTTACCAATAGGGGTGAGCTTTTCCCTATTCTTGAGCTTATATTCATATCTATTTAAGGACCATTTCCCGGAGGATCCTTTTATACATATAACTTCATCTTCAGTAAAGGCAAACTCAAAAGATGAAGCTGCAATATTTTTCATTTTTACAGATGCAGTATCAGTGTTTATTATGCTTATATAGTATGACCCTGCTATACCTGTAATTAAAGCCAGGTAATCCCCCTGTACAATCATATCAGCTTTAAAATAAATTTTATAGGGAGGAGGAAATGTATCTTCAACAAGCCTGGCTGCTTCCCCGGTTTCCCAGTTGTATGAATATACTTCATAGTTCATAAGATAAAACACTGATTTTCCTGAAGCTGCAATTGCATCAATTTTTTCTTTTTCATTCACCTTGTGTGAAGCAATCAATTCTCCTTCCTTATTAAAAATATAAAAAGAAGCCTTGTTGCCCAAAACGATAATTTCTTTACCTGTGTCAGCGTACTCAATATTTCCTTTTATACTATTCTCAATCTTTAACTTAGCCTTTTCAGGAAAAACAATTTCAATTGCTTCACCTGAGCTGTTTAAAATTACCCTTTTATTAAAAAAAAGGGTTTCAGCACCTGGCTTCTCTATTCCAAAGGCCTTAAAGAAAAACCTCTCCAGAGAAACTCTGTCAAGAGTACCCTCCTGAAACGCTTCAATTGCTTTTTGATATTTTTCAACAGGACTTTTACCGCATGAAAGGATAATTAAAAGAAAAAGAAATATATATATAAATTTTTTTGCTGCTTTAAAAAACAGTTTCATTTCAAAACCTTCTTTCTGGCATTTATCTTTTCCATAGCCCTGGAAACAAAATCACCTTCATAAAGCTCTATCATCTTTGATGAAGCACTCGACTTTGCCCTCAGGCTGAATTTTGATGTTGTAATATAAATGCCTCCCTTACACTTTTCATTATTAATGCGCTTATAAAAATCTATTATCTGACCCTCAGATATTTCTCTTGTTGTTTTATTGAAATATACAAGCATGGGCGGATCATTTATACGCTTTATATTATATGTTTTATAAAGATAGTCATTGGTAGCAAGCCTTTCAGCATTTACAATATTAAAATTAAGTCCTGCTATCATATCCCTTATATAGGGCTGAAGCTCTTCCAGGGATGTCTGAAAAAACTGCATTAAATTAGCATTGTCAAGTATAGATCTATATGCTTCAAGCTTGATCCTGGTGCTTCTATAATTAGGATTTTCAGTTTCAATTTTTGACCAGTGATGAACAGCCTCTTTTATTTTATTTTCATTTTCATAACATTCAGCAAGAAGATATCTGTATGCCAAAGACTCCTCATCATTTTCCTTCAGGCTGTTAAGCCCCTTTTCCAGGTATTCAATTGCTGTAGCAAAGTCCTCATTTTCAAAGGACATTTCAGCAAGCATATAAAGACTTCCTGTTAAAAAGCGCCTGTCATTTTTTGCATTCTCCAGCATTTTCCCGGCATTTTCATAATCCTTTTTCATTTTATAAATAGAGCCAAGATAAAACTGTGATTCATTATCTTTTTTAAACTCAAATGCTTTAAGCAGATACTGCTCAGCCTTTTGATAATCAGAAACTTTATAACAGGACACTCCCAGGGGAAGATAGTTATCAGTGGATGCAGGATCAAGAATAACTGCTTTAAGAAGATGTTCCCTTGCACTCTTATAATTTTTAAGCTGGTAAAAAGCATGTCCCAGGCGATGATTTCCTTTTATATCATCAGGGTTAAATGATAAAATAGCCTTGTATTCTTCAATCTCCTTCTGGTAATTTTTTGTCAGATTATAAAGTTCAGCAAGATGGTAGTGTATTTCCAGCTCACTAATATATTTACTAAAATCAGAAAGGGCAAGGATGCTGTTTAATTCAGAAATCGCAAGTATATACTGACTCTGGTTAATCAATATTCTCGCTTTAATATACCTTGCAGGAGGGTAATCCTTTTTTTTATTAAGTACTATTTTTATAATTTCACTTGCACTTGAATAATCACCCTGCCCAATAAAACCCTCTGCCCTGCGTATGGACATGGGAATACGTAAGGATTTTAATATCATAATGGATATTGAAATTATAACAAGTGTTAATGCAAATATTATATAATTCATATTTCCAGTTTGCTTCCTTCAGGGAGATTATCCCTATTCCCTATTAATAAAATCAATAAAATTAATAAAAAAATTTATTCCAGGCTCTATGCCAAAAGCTATTACTAGCCTTAATAGAAAAATTAGTCAATAAAAACTATATTTATTCCCTAACTTTTTAAACACCATTCTGTTTTAAGTGGCAATAAAAAAAATATAAATTAATTATACTATATATTAATTTGATTGACACTTTTAATATAACTGCTCCTGTATTAATAATACAGGGCATTCTATCTGGTATTCCTATTCAAAATACTGACTCTACCTGTTTAAAATATTAATATAAATATAATTTATTTTTATAAAAAGAGGGAGGCTTTAGGTATGAGAGTAAAAAATCTTGCTTTAATGATCCACGAACAAATTACTAAATATGGAGCTGGTAAAAAAGCTCTGTACTACAAAGAGGGAGAAGACTGGCTAGGGATTTCCTGGAAAGACTTTGGCGCCCGTATTGATCAGGCTGCCATGGGGCTTCTTGAGCTGGGAGTTAAAGAAAAAGAACTGGTAGCTGTATACTCAGGTAACAGACCAGAATGGGTAATTGCAGATTATGCAATAATGAGCGCTAAGGGATCCACAGTTGCAATCTATGCAACAAATACTGCAGATCAGGCTGAATTTATTGTTAATGACGCTGGTATAAAAGTAATTTTTGTTGATGACCAGTTTCAGTATGACAATGTAATGAAGTTTTTTAAAGGAAACAAAACACTCAAAAAAGTAATTGTCTTTAGCAAGTCAGTTAAAATCGACAAAGATAAAGATATAATGTACATCGACGATCTCTATGCACTTGGCAAAAAATCCGGAAAAGAAAAAGAGCTTCAAAAACGCCTTGATTCAGCAAGTGAAGATGATATTTCTACTATCATATACACATCCGGCACAACTGGTGATCCCAAGGGTGCCATGCTTGCTCACAAGAGCTTTTTTGTAGAAATGAATGCACTTGATCTTGGATTTCCCATGGGCGAAAATGATATTGAACTTGTCTTTCTTCCATTGAGTCATGTTTACGGTAAAGCCTCAATGTACTGGATTCATTCAAAAGGCGCAACAGAATATTTCTGTTATGACACAAACAAAATTGTAGAGTACTTTCAGGAAGTTAAGCCTACATACATGGTTGGAGTGCCAAGACTTTATGAGAAAATGTATGCAGCAATATTTGCCAAGCTTGAAACTGCATCTCCTCTCAAGAAAAAGCTGTTTATGTGGGGCGTTAAAACTGGAAAGGAATACAGATTTATAACAATTGAAGGAAAATCTCCTTCTATAGGTCTTCGCATAAAACATGCAATTGCATATAAACTTGTACTTTCAAAAATAAGGGATCTTCTTGGAGGCAGGCTTAATTTTTTCTCAGCAGGAGGTGCCCCTCTTGCCAAGGAAATTGAAGAATTCTTCTTCTCAGCAAATATTTTTATTGCACAGGGATATGGCTTAACTGAAACAGCGCCCTGTGGTTCATTCAACACACCTGCAAATTTCAAATTCGGCACTGTTGGAAGACCAATTCCGGGAAATGATATAAAAATAGCAGAAGATGGCGAGATACTTATCAAGGGTGATAATGTAATGAAGGGTTATTACAATAAACCTGAAACTGATAAAGAGGTCTTTACAAAGGATGGATATTTTAAAACTGGAGATATTGGGATAATAGATAAGGATGGATATCTGGTTATTACAGACAGAAAGAAAGATATTATCATCACTGCAGGAGGAAAAAATGTTGCTCCTCAAAATATTGAATCACGCATTGGTAAGGATTTCTATATAGAGCAGATAGTTGTAATAGGAGAAAAGCAAAAATATATTACAGCTCTCATAGTCCCATCCTTTGATGCATTACAGGAATATGCAAAACAAAATAAAATTGAGTTTTCTTCAAAGGAAGATCTTATTAAAAATCCTGCGATTATTGAATTTTACAAACAAAGAATTGAAACTCAATCAGAGGGACTTGCACAATTCGAAAAGATTCAAAAATTTGAACTGCTGCCAGAAGAATTTTCTATAGAAAAGGGTGAAATTACCCCTACAATGAAAATTAAGAGAAAAGTAATAAACACTAATTTTAAAGATACCATAAAGAAGATGTACTAATTTAAAATCTCATAAATACCTTTCCCTTCAGCAGGCTAAAATAAATTCTCCTGCTGCATGGGAAGGTATAATTTTTAATATAAAAAATCACCTCTTACTATTCTCTACCCATTTATTAAAAATAAATTTTATAAAATCCTTAAATCTTTATTATACCATTAACAAAATCCGACTCAATTTAT
>JBBAGC010000092.1:0-7305 GCA_041655115.1 Spirochaetota bacterium
TATATCAAGAAAATCGCTGTCAAATTCACAGGGAATAACATAGGGAGATTCAACCAGATATGCAACAGTATCAAGAAGGTCTTCATCTTCTATCAAAAATCCTCCAGCACTCTTTGCAGCTTTAAATAACTCCTCACGAATAAGCTCTTTGCGGATATTCTGATCAAGTATAACCCCATGATTTCTCAGCGTTTCCTCATAGCTGTTGATTGATTCAATTTCAATCATTTCATTAAACTGAACAAAGTGTCCCCTTGTTTTACTGCCTCCCTTTATTCCCTCTATTTCAAAATCCAAAGGCTTGTCATTAAAGAGAATCATAAAATAGGCAATAGGCCTGGGGAAGGTGATTTTTTTATCACTCCATTTCATCCTTTTAGGAAATGCAAGATTTGAAACAATGTATTTAATAATATCAGGTATTATTTCTTCTGTTTTCTCTGATTCAAGTTTTTTGGAAGCAAAAATATAATCGCCCTTATCAGTGCCTTTTATAGCTACAGAATCTGCACTTATTTTATTCCCTGCTAAAAATCCCTGCAAAGCCTTAGTTGGATTACCCTTTTCATCATATGCAGCCTTTGCTGAAGGCCCTTTCAGTTCTACAACTTCCTCTCTCTGTTCAGATGCCAATCCTGAAACAAAAATGCAAAACCTTCTTGGTGTGGCATAAACTGCAACTTCTAAAAAGTCTATACGATTTTCATCCAGTTTTTCCCTTACAATCTTTTCAATAGAATTTATTGCTGGAGGAATGTACCCAGCAGGAATTTCTTCAGTACCTATTTCACAGAGAAAGTTTGCATCTTTAAGCATATTAAAAACTCCATTTAATCATATGACTGCCATCTGCCTGAATTTATTTAAAAAGAAGAGCCTGATTGCAGATATAGTAATACTTAATTATATTGTATAGATACTTCAAAATGAGTTTAAAGAGTCAATAATTTTTTAAACGGCATGTTTCATAAATCAAAGTGATTACTTGAACCATACCTCTTTAAAAATCAGGGGCTTTTGCAGATTATTAATTTGTTAAAGAATTATCTTGCCAAGAGAACGCGAGGATTCTGATGCTTGCCATTTTTAATTATTTCAAAATGCAGATGAGGCCCGGTTGAACGGCCTGTATTACCGCTTTGAGCAATTACCTGACCCTGCTTTACATATTGTCCATTTCGCACGCTTATTCTTGAAAGATGGGCATATAAGGTTTTATATCCTCCAGGATGGGCAATAATAATGGCATTACCATAACCACCCATCCATCCTGCAAAGGTGATTCTTCCAAATCTTGAAGCTTTAACCCAGCTATACCTTGCAGCAATATCTATTCCTTTATGAAACTCTCTGTGATTCCTGCTAAAGGGATTTCTTCTCCACCCATAAGCGCTTGTTATCCTCTTACTTGGAACAGGCCATAAAAAACCCTGAATAATATTCTGTGGCTTGGCATCAGGAATAAACACCAGCTCACCTGGCTTTATAAAATCAGGATTTACAAAATCATTCTGAGCAAGTATTTTATCAGCAGGGATTTTATACTTGGTTGCAAGATTGATGAGGTTATTTCCCTCTTTCATATTATAAAGAATTCCATCTTTATTTGGAATCCTAAGCTCAGCGCCTTCATTTATAAAATCATAAGACCTGAGATTATTGCTCCCACATATTGTATCAATGGATACGCCGTATTTTTTTGCTATTATGCTGAGGTTTTCCCCTCTTTTTACATTATGTGTCTGTATTTTAAGCTTTTCGTCATTATTTTTCTGATCAGAATAATCGGTCTTATCTGAAAGGAGCAGTTCATTCTTTATCTTTTCATCTTCAATAATATCATCAATATTATCACTTTTATGAGTAATATTTTTTTCTGAATAATCATCAGACCCAAGAGGAACATTGCTTCCTTCAATGTCGTTTAACTGGATAATATTATTTTTTACACTACTTGTGGCAGAAGCTTCATCAGAAGAAAAGGCTGCTATCATAATAGAAGAAAAAAGAATAACTGTTGCACCCATTGCACAGGCTCTTGAAACGCGTAAAAGATGTTTTTTGTAAAAGTTGCGGATATATGTACCTTCTTTACCAATATATATAATTACAATTTCATTTGTAAAAATGTTAATGGTAAATTTACCAAATTTATATGTACTAAATCCTTTTCTATTCATTTGTCAATTCTTAGTATTCCAATACCCGCTCTTTATTCTTTAATTATCGGACAGCCGAATAATTTATTAACAATGAATTATTTTTTTTCAGAAGTTTTTATAGATTCAGTGTTACTGTTAAAACTATCCTCAATATATTTCTTTGCATCTTTTTTAGCATTTCCGGTTATAGTGACCAGCCCATGGGTAACAACACCCCTTTGTATGGAAATAGAAGGTGCAGTAATATCACCAAGAACCTTGGCTGTTTCAAGAAGTCTAACCTCATTTTCAGCATTTATATTACCTATAACAACACCTGCAACTACAACGGATTTAGCATAAATATCTGTTTTCACCTTCCCTTTTTCACCAACCACAAGCTCCTCGTCTGTTTTAATCTCACCCTCGAACTTACCGTCAACTTTAAGAGAACCACTAATATAGAATTTGCCTTCAAAGGAGGAACCCTCCCCTATGGTGCTGTTCATTCCTTCATTTTTTGGTGCCATAAGACTCTCCATGTTACCTTAAATAATTAAAGACTACATAATCTGCTCAAAAAAACCATGTTTATGATCTAAATCAATCACATACAAATGTAAATCAAAATTTTAAAAAAATTGCTCTCTGATCAAATTAAATAGATAAATCAACATAGTTGCTTTTTCTCTTTTTAAGTTTCCCTATAGAAATAAGTGAAAAATCTTTGTTCTTAAAAATCCTTTCACAAACCCGTACATAATCATCCATTGTAATATTATTAATAAAACGAACAATGTCATTAAAATCAAATGATCTGCCGTAAATCATTTCATTTCTTGCAAGCTGGCTCATTCTTACTTCATTGCTTTCAAGACTTAATGCAAGGTTTCCTTTCATAAATGTTTTTGTATCTTCAAGCTCTTCTTTGGAAATTCCCTCTTTAAGCATGGTTCTGCATTCACGCAAAATAAGCTCAACAGTATGCCTGAACTTATCCGCAGTTGTAGCACAGTAAATTCCAAAAACTCCACAATCTATATAAGATGAATGGAAAGAATAAATTGAATAGCTTATCCCCTCTTTTTCTCTGATATTCTGGAAAAGCCGTGAAGACATGCTCCCCCCCAGAATTGTACTGAGGATATAAAAAGGCCATCTGTCATCATCACCTTTTTTTATTCCCTCCAGACCCATACAAAAATGTACCTGTTCAAGTTTCTTTTCCCTGTGCTCAACAACAGGCAATTCAGGAACATAAGTCATCTGATCCGGTTCAGGAAGTGGGCTTTTCTTTTTATTGCTGAAATATTTTGAAATAAGCTCAACAGCCTGTGTTTCCTCAAAACTTCCGGCTATTGCAAGAATAACATTTTCATTTACATAATGTTCATTATAAAATTCAGTAAGGGATTCTTTTGTTGTTTTCTCTATGCTGCCAATAGAACCAAGGATTGAATGACCAAGGGAATGCCCCTTGAGCATTCTTTCCATAAAAAGATCATGAATAAATTCATCAGGCGTATCCTCATACATCCTGATTTCTTCCATAATTACATTTCTTTCTTTGGCAATCTCATCTGCATCAAAAAGAGAATTATTATACATGTCAGAGAGAATTTCAAGGGCAAGCTCAAGATGGTCTGAAACTACATTGATATAGTAACATGTATATTCCCGATTAGTAGCAGCATTATGCTGCCCCCCTACCCTGTCTACTTTCTGGGCAATCTCTTTTGCCGTATATTTTGACGTGCCTTTAAACAACATATGCTCAACAAAGTGAGCATATCCGTACTGATCTTCCCTTTCATGCCTTGAACCTTTTTTTACCCAAAGTCCCACTGAAACAGAAACAACTCCGTCAATCGGTTCAAGGAGAACAGAAAGTCCATTATCCTGCGTGTATTTATTCACCATTCACTTAACTCTATTCAAGAGCTTCCTTTCTACTCAAATCAATTCTTCCCTGACGGTCTATTTTTATAACCTTGACCTTCATTTTATCACCAACATTGCATATATCGCTAACCTGCCTTACGCGTTCAACATCAAGGTTAGATATATGAACAAGACCCTCTTTGCCAGGAACAATCTCAACAAAAGCTCCAAACTCAACTATTTTTTTAACAGTACCATTATAAATATTACCAATTTCCACATCTTCAGCTATGCCCTGAATGGTTTTAACAGCCAGCTCTATAGCTTCAGGACTGATTGCAGATATAACCACAGTACCTGTATCATCAATATTTATATCAGCTCCTGTTTCTTCAATAATCTTCTTTATCACCCTTCCACCAGGCCCGATTATTTCACCTATTTTCTCAACTTTAACCTTTAATACCTGAATCTTGGGAGCATAAGCTGAAAGATTATCTTCCGGTTTATCAAGAAAAGAGTTCATGGTTTTAAGAATATGAAGCCTTCCTTCCTTAGCCTGCTCAAGAGCCACTTTCATAATTTCAGGAGTAATGCCTTCAATTTTAATATCCAGCTGAAATGCGGTAATTCCGGTTTCAGTTCCTGCTACTTTAAAATCCATGTCCCCAAGGTGATCTTCAAGACCTGTTATATCAGTTACTACAGCAAATCTGTCACCTTCCATAACAAGCCCCATTGCAATACCAGCAACCGCGCCTTTCAGCTTAACACCTGCATTGAACATTGCAAGTGATCCTGAACATACGCTTGCCATTGATGATGAACCATTGGACTCAAGTGTTTCAGCAACCTGCCTGATTGTGTATGGAAATTCATCCTTATCCGGAATAGCCCATTCAAGCGCTCTTTCAGCAAGCATTCCATGGCCTATTTCTCTTCTTCCAGGTGAACCGGTTCGCCCTGTTTCTCCAACAGAAAATGGGGGAAAATTATAGTGAAGCATAAATCTCTTTGAAGAATCACCCTCAAGATTATCCATTTTTTGCACTTCAGAAAGAGTGCCCAGAGTAGTAACCCCCATTACCTGGGTTTCTCCTCTTGTAAATACAGCTGAACCATGTGCTCTGGGTAATAAACCGGTTTTAATATGAATAGGCCTTACAGTTTTTGTGTCTCTGCCATCTGCACGCATCCCTTCATCAAGAATGCGAAGCCTTACAATCTCACCATCAAGACCATCAATTATACCTGGGACTTGACCTATGGTATCCGGAAACTCTTCTTTGAGCTCAGCAACTGCTTTTTCAACAATTGCTCCTAATGCATCTTCCCGGGGTTTTTTCATTGTAATATTCTTAAGCTCAACCAGCTCAGCATAATACTTTTCTTTAACAGTACTTGCAAGCTCAGCGTCCGGAATGTAAGGCTCATAGGGAATGGGCTCTTTATTAACAGATTTCCTCAACTCCTCCTGTGCTTCACATATCTTTTTTATGTTCTCATGTGCAGTATTAACAGCTGCAAGCATAACATCTTCAGAAACATTCTTTGATGAGCCCTCAATCATTGTAACAGCCTTTTTGGTACCAGCTACTATAAGATCAATATCGCTCTCTTCAATTTGACTAAATGTGGGATTAACAACAAATTCGCCATTAATTCTTCCCACTCTAACAGCACCTACAGGTCCGCTAAATGGAACACCTGAAATGGCCAATGCAGCTGATGCAGCATTTATTGCTATAACATCCTGCTGATTTTCCCCATCTGCTGAAAGAACATAAATGATAACCTGAACCTCATTGACAAAATCCTCCGGGAAAAGAGGACGCAAAGGCCTGTCAGTAAGCCTTGCAACAAGAATTTCCCTGTCAGAGGGACGTAACTCCCTTTTTATAAAACCTCCGGGGATTCTCCCTGCAGCATAAAATTTTTCTCTATAATCAACCGTAAGGGGGAAAAAATCCTGGCCTTCCTTTACGCTTCTTGAAGCAACTACAGAAGCAAAAACAACCATATCCCCAACAGTAACAGTTACAGCACCATCTGCCTGCTTTGCCAGATAACCGGTTGCAAAGCTTATCTTTCCTTCTCCAATATCTGTACTAAAATCCAATGACATTAAAACCTCTCTCACTAAATAAAATTATGCCGGATTTCAATTTAACAATTCTTTTTCCAGACCGGCATTTTCGTGAAGCATTGCTCATTATTTTCTTAAACCAAGCTCTTTAATCAAAGCTCTGTATGCCTCAAGATTTTTCTTCTTGAGATAATCGAGCAATCTTCTTCTCTGGCCAACCATCTTAAGGAGGCCCCTTCTTGAATGATGATCCTTCTGGTGTATTTTAAAATGCTCTATAAGATGATTAATTCTCTCAGTTAATAGAGCAATCTGCACTTCCGGGGAACCAGTATCTCCATCATGTCTTTTATGTTTATCTATTAACGCCGCTTTTACAGTCATATCTTTTTATATCCTCCTGAGTAATACGCTTATTTCATGTTTTATTATATACCGCAGCAATTATCACCTGCTGTTTTATGTGCAAGCATTTCATAAAATCCCCTGTGGCGAAGTAAGACGATCTTATTTCATGATCACGGATAAAGCAGGCCAATAAAATCACTGTGAATATTTTCAAATTAAATCAATTACACCCCTGATTAAAAACTGAATCATAGCTTATAAGCCATTTATCAACATCTATCTCTGCTATTGCAATCAGATTTTCTTTTTCATCAAGCACAAGTACCTTGTTGCAATGATTAATCTCCATTTTTTTTACGCTTTCACGCATAAAATAAGCACCATTGCTAACTCTTTCTGCACCATTGCTATCAAGCAAAAGTCTGCCAAAATTTTTTAAAGCAACCTGTGGTTCAATAACAAAAAAAGGTTCTATTTCACCTTTCATATACTCTGCAATTAAATCAGGAGAGATTGCATTAGCAACATTAAAATCCCCTGATTCCACTCTGCGCAATGCTGCCAGACAAGCCCCTGTTCCAAGTGCTTTTCCAAGATCCCTGGCAATGGATCTTATGTATGTCCCTTTAGAACAGCTGATATCAAACTCAAGAATACCCTGCTCAAGGTTTGCTGCTGTAATATCAAAATTAAAAATCTTTACACTCCGAGGTTCAAGTACCACTTCCTCGCCATTTCTTATTCTATCCGAAGCCCTTTTCCCCCTTATCTTAAGGGCAGAGTAGCCAGGCGGAACCTGTAAAACTGTTTCTTTTAAAAATGAAACTGCTTCAATTATTTTTTCCTCAT
>JBBAGC010000093.1:0-7272 GCA_041655115.1 Spirochaetota bacterium
CCTTAACAGCTTTACAAATGATTCAGACACAATCTGCGCCTATGCAAAAAATCTTCTTAAAGAAACCAGAGCAGGTGAAAAAAAAGTAAGGCTCCTGGGAATTTCAATGACAAACCTGGATAATGATGACTCCTGCCTGAACAATAAACAGCTCTATCTGCCCTTTTAACTAAATTCATTTACAAGGAAAATTTAACTCCTGGTTAAGTTTTTCTTGACTCCATAACTCCATTCCTGTAGAATATACAAACTGGAATTGAATCACTATAAAAATAACCGCATTTATTTAAAAAGGACAATATTCAAAATGAACGACAAAAGTCTCCCTGCTAAAAAGGGAAAGCGGGATAAAACCAAGCGTACTGAACAGATACTAAAGGCAGCTAAAGCTATTATACTTTCAAAGGGCTTCACTGGCGCAACAATGGATGATATAGCCTTTGAAGCTGGAATAACAAAACCCACTGTGTACCAGTATTTTAAGACAAAAGATGAACTTTTTTTAATGCTCCTTGAACCCCTTATACGCTCTATTGCTCTTCAGATTATTATAATAAAAAAACGATTGCAGGAAGACCACTATTCTTCTGGCAAAGATCTTATAAACGATATATTCCATATATTTTTCCAGATATTTGAAACAGATCCTGACAGATTCAAACTCCTTTCAATATTTCTTCAAACTGACATGTTTTACCATATGGACTATGAATCTGCTGAAAGCCTTAAAGCCTGGGGAAGGCTTTGTTTTGAAGAAGGTCACACTATTTCTTCTATATGCGTTAAAAAAGGGCTTTTCAAAAATATAGATGTTTACAAAACAACAGACTTTATATGGGGCTCCTTCTGGGGTATAGTGCAGGTTGAACAATACAAGGCAAAGGGAGAACCCATTAGCAAACATATGATCCCAATGCTGGAATATACTAAAAATCTCCTTATTGAGGCATTTGTAATAAAATAATTAATTTATTTCCCCTTTTACAATTTTCTCATAATATTTTTATTTTTTTATTGATCTTATTCCTTATAAATAATTTATGTGGACAAAAATATGAACATCCTATAAATTATCTTCTCCTAAGAAAAGAGACATTTAACATAAATTTTCCGGACAATCACTGCTATAAAAGAATTAATCCGGATCAGCCTTAGGGATAAAGGCTGAATTAATTTTTTACTCCTATGGAGTTAATCCCCATAAAACAGGGGGCTAAAAGCTTCTGAAATATTCAGGTAAACAGATTTTTTTCAGGGGGGATTGTCCATGAATGATTTTCTGATTTTTGACTCTATTTCCAAAAGTTTTGGAAACCACAAAGTCCTTGATAATGTGTCTCTTTCAGTAAAAAAAGGGGAAATCTTCTCTCTTCTTGGACCAAGTGGCTGCGGAAAAACAACCCTTCTACGTATTTGTGCTGGTTTTGAAGAGCCGGATTCAGGCCGGATAATTCTTAATGGTCAAGACATTACAAAGCTAAGCCCAAACAAACGGGTTGTAAATACAGTATTCCAGAACTATGCCCTTTTCCCCAATCTGACAGTTTTTGAAAACATTGCCTTTGGACTCAGGGTTTCCGGAACTAATGACAAAACAGTTAAAACCGAAGTATACAAATATCTTGAACTTATACAGCTCACAGATCATGCACACAAAAAACCGCAAAAGCTGAGCGGCGGACAAAAGCAGCGAGTTGCAATAGCAAGGGCTCTTATAAACAAACCCCAGGTACTGCTCCTTGATGAACCCCTTGCTGCCCTGGATCTAAAGCTGCGCCAGCGTATGCTTGTTGACCTTGACAATATCCACGATGAAGTAGGCACAACATTCCTTTATGTAACCCATGATCAAAGCGAAGCAATGAGCCTAAGTGACAACATTGCTGTATTAAACGAAGGAGTTGTGGAACAGGTAGGCACACCAACTGAAATATACGAAGCCCCAAGAACAAGTTTTGTAGCAGCATTTATTGGTGACACAAACTTCTTTGAAGGCATTGTCACAGAAGTAAATGAACCCTACAGTATGCTTTCAATAGACTACTTCACTGATGTGCTGGTTTATAATGACAAAAAAATAAAAAAAGGTGACAGAGTATATTTGAGCATACGCCCGGAAAAATTTACAGTCTCCATTAACAAACCAAAGTTATCGGAAAAATATAATATAGTAAAAGGCAAAGTAGAGGAAATAATCTACCTTGGCTATCATACAAAATACTGGGTCAGGGTAAACGAATCCCTTGTTGAGGCAAAAAGACTTCATGACACATTCATGCTTGATGAAAAGATGATCACATGGGGTGAAGAGGTATGGCTTTCCTGGCATGCTGATTACTGTTACATGCTTGAACAGTATAAACTGGAGGATGAGGCTCTGCTTACCCTTCCGGATGAAGATGTAATGGCTGCAGTTGAAACAGCTGAAAACGAAGAGGATGAAAGCTGATGGCATCTGAACTAAAGCATAGAAGCGAAATCCCATTAACTCTCCCTTCAATGACCTGGCTGATCGTATTTTTTCTTGTGCCTACTATTTTTGTTATTGCCATGGCCTTTAGAAGCGCAGATCCATACGGTGGCATTGGAAATGAATGGACACTCCAGACAATAAAAGATCTTGGCAACCCAAACTACCCCTCAATCATCTGGAGAACTATATGGCTAAGTGTAGTGTCAACTGTACTGTGCATAATTACTGCAATACCTGCTGCATACTATATATCCAAACTGCAAAAAAAAGCTCAGGACATAGTGCTCCTATTAATTATAGTTCCATTCTGGACAAATTTTCTAATAAGAATTTTTGCCTGGAAAGTTTTTCTTCACCCAGAAGGTGCAGTAAAACAGATATTAGACTTATTGCATATAACAAGCCCGGACTCCCTTCTTCTCTACAGACCTGAAGCAGTGCTTATAGTCCTGGTTTACACGCACCTGCCCTTTGCATTGCTTCCAATATATGCAGCAGCTGAAAAATTTGATTTTAGTTTAATGGAAGCAGCCTTTGACCTGGGCGCAGGAAAGATACAGGCTTTTATGCGAATATTTATACCAGGAATAAAACAGGGACTTCTCACTGCAATAATAATAGTGTTTATACCTGCACTTGGATCATACGTAATCCCTGATATAGTTGGCGGACCAACAGGAGAAATGATAGGAAATAAAATTGCACAGCGTACATTTGTGGACAGAAACCTGCCACACGCCAGTGCTCTTTCAGCAATACTTACACTTGCAGTAATACTCCCTGTGGCAATAGCCCTTACGCGCAGTTTTTTTAAAGAAAAAAATTCCGCCTCAATAGGGATATAACAATGAAACGAAGTCGATTCCCATTATATATAACTATAGCAATACTTGTTTTCTTTTATCTGCCCCTGGTTATTGTATTTATCCAGTCATTCAATGCATCACGGTTTGGCGGGACCTGGCATGGATTTACATTGAGCTGGTATGCAAAACTTTTTTCTGATAAAAACATATGGCATGCCATATCAAACACGCTTATAATAGCATCAGCATCCACTGTAGTATCAATGATAATAGGCACAATAGCTGCCTATTCCCTTTACAAATACAAAACCAGGCTGCAGGTGGTACACAATATCTTTATATACTTTCCGCTTGTAATACCTGACATACTTATGGGCATAAGCCTGCTACTCTTTTTCGTTTCCCTTAAAATACAGTTAGGGCTTGTCACAATATTTCTTGCCCACTCCACATTTTGCATAAGCTATGTGGCAATGGTAGTACTTGGAAGATTCCAGGATTTTGACTATACTATAATTGAAGCAGCACTGGATTTGGGAGCTACATGGAGTACTGCTGTTCGAAAAATACTCCTTCCTTTTCTTGCTCCGGGAATAGCAGCAGGAGGACTGCTTGCTTTTACACTATCACTTGATGATTTTGTAATCACATTTTTTGTATCAGGGCCAAGCTCAACAACTTTGCCTGTGTATATATACAGCATGATGCGCCATGGGTCCCCATCTATAATAAATGCCTTATCAGTAATAATGATTGCTTTTACTTTTATCATTATATTTTTCACAAAAAAATTATTGGAGGTAAAAAAATGACAAAAAAAATTTTCAAAGCCTTAATTTTCATGGTCTGCGCCACAGTCGTTCTTTCCTGCGGAAACAGGGAAAAAGAACTTCATGTATTCAACTGGGCAGATTACATGAATCCCGATGTTATAGAAAAATTTGAAAAGGAATATGACTGCAAAGTTGTAATGAACTACTTTGACTCAAATGAGGCCTTGTATGCCAAAATAAAAGCAGGGGCTTCCGGATATGATGTAATGTTTCCATCAGGATACATGTCAAAAATAATGCAGGAGCAAAAACTAATCAGCGAACTGGATCACAGCAAAATAGAAAACCTCAAAAATATAGACAAAGCCTATCTTAAAAAAGCATTAGATTCAAAAATGGAATACAGCGTGCCCTATATGCTTTCATATACAGGTATAGCATATAATAAAAAGCGCATCCCTGACTTCAAAGCTTCATGGTCAATGTTTGAAAGAAAAGACCTTGCAGGGCGGATGACGCTCCTCAATGACCTGAGAGAAACAATAGGTGCTGCTCTTAAATTTCATGGATACAACTACAATACACTTGATGACAAAGAGCTGGATAAGGCAAAGGATACTGTTATACAATGGAAACAAAATATTGCCAAGTTTGATGTTGATGAGGCAAAAAGAGGGCTCTCCTCAGGTGAGTTTGTCCTTATTCACACCTACAATGGGGACGCACTTCAACTCATTGAAGAAAACAGCGACCTGGCATTTGCTATTCCAGAGGAAGGCACAGCAATCAATGGAGATGATATGGTAATACCAACATCAGCAAAAAACCCTGAGCTTGCTTATAAATTCATAAACTTTATGCTAAGCCCTGAAGTTGCAAAAGCCAATATGGAATTTGTCTATTACCTTGCACCTAATACAGAAGCTCAAAAGCTAATGGATAAAGATTTCATGTCCAATCCTGTGATTAATCCGCCAAAAAAAGTAATAGATAAAAGCGATGTTTTGGAAGATCTGGGAGAGAACAACCTGAAATACTCAAAAATATGGGATCAGATAAAATCAGCAAAATAGCCAATAAAAATAACACAAATTAACTGCTCCTGAATTTTTCAGGAGCAGTTCTATACAAATCATTGCCCTCTGAATCAATCACAACAATTGCAGGAAAATCCTCAACATATAACCTGTGCACTGCCTCGGTACCCAGGTCTTCATATGCAGCAATCTCCACCTTTTTTACTGTTCTGGAAATCAAGGCAGCAGCGCCCCCTATTGCAGCAAAGTAAACAGCCCTGTTTTTTTTTATGCTCTCAACAACCTTCTTGCTGCGGAGCCCTTTTCCAATCATGCCCTTAAGCCCCAAATCAAGAAGTAAAGGAGTGTAAGGGTCCATTCTGCTGCTTGTAGTAGGACCAGCTGAACCGCAAACATAGCCTGGTTTTGCAGGTGCAGGCCCCACATAGTAAATCACTTCCCCTTTTATGTTTATGGGCAGATTCCCACCTGAATTTAAAAGCTCTGCAAATCTTTTGTGTGCCTCATCCCTTGCTGTGTAGATCCATCCTGTAATCTCAACCCTGTCTCCAGATTTAAGCCCTGCAACAATATCATCCTTAAATGGAACTGTTATTTTTTTAATACCAGTCATAGCCATCTTACAAAATTCCCTTAGCGTGCCTTGAAGCATGACAGCTTATATTCACAGCAACAGGCATCCCTGCAATATGGGTTGGCATATATTCAATGTGCACAGCAAGGGAGGTTGTATTTCCTCCAAGCCCAGCAGGCCCTATGCCAAGTTTATTAGCCCTATTGAGTATTTCTTTTTCCAATGCAGCATAACGGGGATCAGGGTTTGATGAACCAATAGTCCGTGCAGTACTCTTTTTTGCCATAACCATTGCCATATCAGCAGTACCGCCAATACCCACTCCTACAATTGTTGGAGGACATGGATTAGGCCCTGCCTTTTCTATGGTGTTTACTACAAAATCAACAATACCCTGCCTGCCATCAAAGGGTGTAAGCATGGCAAGGGCGCTCATATTTTCACTGCCAAAGCCCTTTGCCAAAACAAGGATTTTTATTTTATCACCAAGAACTATATCTGTATAAATAACAGCAGGAGTGTTATCTCTGGTGTTTTTTCTATCAAAAACAGGATCATTAACAACAGACTTTCTAAGAAAGCCCTCTTCATAGGCATCCCTTACACCCTGGTTAACAGCATCTTTAAAATCCTTGCCAGTAATAACTACCTCCTGACCAATTTCAAAAAAAAGAACAGCCATGCCAGTATCCTGACATATTGCAATCTCCTCTTTTGAAGCTATATCCTGGTTCTCCATAATCATTTCAAGAGCAGCCCGCCCTTCCGGAGATTTTTCCAGCTCATAATATTGCCTAATCGATTCTTTAATGTCTTCACAGGTATGAAAAGCAGCTTTCAGGAAAAGCTCCTTAACCTTACTGCTAATTAAATCAGCGCTTATCTTTCTCACAATTATTTACTTATTCCAAATTTTTTATTATAATTTTAAACATGATTAAACACACAAAGTATTGCCGAATATTTAAAAATATGTAAAAGAATATACAATCTGCAAGATATTTTTAAATTTTGCTAAATAAAAAAATAATAGTAAAAAAAACTTAAAATAACCCCGAAAGGGTATAATTTACTCAAAAAACTTGACATTATACCCGATAAGGTATACATTGCTCCAATATCCATTAAATAACCCCGATCAGGTATAGTATATGACAGAAGAATTAATCCTTTTCATTAAAGAAAGAAGAAAGCAGCTTAATTTAACACAGGAGGCGCTTGCACGAAGGGCAGGAGTGGGAATCCGCTTTATACGCGACCTTGAACAGGGAAAAGAAACCCTGCGCCTTGACAGAGTAAATCAGGTGCTTGCACTCTTTGGACACAAAATGGCTCCTGTAAAAGATGAGAGAAGCAGATGAGAAAAGGAGAAATATATTTCATGGATATTGCTGCTGGCACACTTATTGAGGATGAAAAGGGCTATACCTTTAAGTACTATAAAAACTATATAAATTCAGGGAATCCCCCTGTGTCGCTCACAATGCCATTAACAGATGAAGCCTACACAAGCCTTATCCTTTTTCCCTTCTTTGACGGGCTTATCCCTGAGGGATGGCTACTTGATATTGCAGAAAAAACATGGAAACTTAATCCACGCGACAGGATG
>JBBAGC010000094.1:0-7262 GCA_041655115.1 Spirochaetota bacterium
CGTGATCCTAAGCGGGGGCGTTTTTCAGAACAGAATTATGCTTGAAATTCTTGAGAAAAGACTTGTTTTTTACGGGCTTAATGTTTTTTTTAATAAATCAATTCCAGCCAATGATGCAGGGATTTCCACTGGTCAGGCTGTTTACGGTGTTTATAATGCATGAGTTGAGTCTTGCAATGAGCGTGAAGGATATTGTTGAGGAAGCTGCTGCTGAAAATAATTGCGCAGAGGTTAAAGCTGTTAATATTGCTGTTGGGGAATTTAGCGCTGTATCCATTGATTCTCTTGAGTTTGCAATGGAAGTGGTAAAAAAAGGTTCCTCTTTTGAAAATGCTGCAATAAAAATAAGGCCTGTTAAAACTGTTTTTTTATGTGATGAGTGTAAGGCTGAAAGTATTATGAAAGATTTTATTTTTAAATGTTCTGCCTGTGGTTCAGGATCAGTGAAAATTATAGCAGGTGACAGAATGTATGTTGAATCTATAGATATTAAATCAAGGGAGTAAAATTATGCACTATGTTGAACTTGGAAAGGATTTGCTTGAGCACAATGAAATGCTGGCAGAGAATATTAAAAAGAATATGGATGATCACGGAGTTTATCTTCTTAATATTATGAGTGCTCCAGGTGCTGGTAAAACAAGCCTTCTTGAAGCAGTGCTTCCAGAGCTTTTAAAAAAGTACAGGGTTGCAATTATAGAGGGTGATATGCAGGGTACTGCAGATGCTGACAGGCTTAGAAAGTTTGATGTTAAAATTCATCAGATAAATACTCACAGCATATGCCATCTTGAATCAGCAATGCTTGAAAGGGCGTTTGTGGATTTTGATCTTCATGAAATTGATTGTGTTATTATTGAAAACGTGGGGAATCTGGTTTGTCCTGCTGATTTTTACCTGGGTGAAGATGATGTAATGATGGTTGTTTCAGTTACTGAGGGAGATGATAAGCCTCACAAGTATCCTGTTATGTTTAGCAAGGCTGATATTATTGTGCTGAATAAAACAGACATGATTGAGTTAACAAACTTTAATAAGGATAAATTTACAGAACAGGTCAGAGCCCTTAATAATAAAGCGGAAATTATAGAGGCTTCAGCAACAAAGGGAACTAATATAAAAAGAATAGTTGATCACATAGTTCATGCTATTCAGCACAAGAAGGATGAAGCTCATGGGCATCATGACCACGATCATGGCAATGATCACCATCATCACCATGACTGATTTTTTTAATAATGATCAGAGATTGTAGCTGTATATTTTTGATATTTCATTTTCAGGGCCAGGGGATGAGCCAAGGTATTTCCATCCCCTTTTAATGTAGTATTTTTCAAGTTTTTCCAGATCCCTATTGTCAATAAAAAGATGAAGTTTTTCATATCCTTCTATTTGTGATTTTTTGATAATATGGTTAATTAAGGCATTTGCAATTCCCCTGTTCCTGAATTCAGGAACTACATAAAGGGCTGAAAGCCAGGGACAAAGATCCTTTCTTGATAGAAGATCTGCTTCTTTTAAAGTAGCCATGCCTGCTGGTATATCATCAATAAATGCCAGATAAGTGTGGGGAAAGCTCATCCCCCCTGCTCTTCGTTTATATTCATTAAGAAGAATAGTAAAGGGCAGATCCCTTGGCAGATACCAGTTTATAAATGCCCAGTACGCAGCAAGGGGGTATAAAACTTTTTTTTCTGACAAGTGGTAGATTTGTACCATATGGAATAGTTATTTTAAGATTAAATTGGAAGAATCTTTAAAAAATTGATGAAATTTTTATACAGCACTATTTATTGGCTAATTTTTTCTTAAGTTCTATTTTTTTTCTTTTAAGTCTTCTTTTTGCTCTTTTACGTTTCTCTATTGCTCTGTGTTGTTTGCTCACAATAACCACCTTTAATTTAATTTTTCAAAAATATTATTAAAATAGCATATAATCTTTGTCAATTATTATTAAAAAACCTTATTTTAAATTAGCTGTCCCAGGGCTGGAGAAAACTATTTTGTTTCATTGCGAACCCAGTTTATAAAGTCACTATTCCCGTCCTGGATAGGTAAAGCAACAATACAGGGGCAGTCATAGCTGTGAAGGTTTTTAACATGCTCTGTAAGTTCATTTACCAGGGCATTTTTAGTCTTTGCAATGAGTATTACTTCATTTCCGCTTTCTACTTTCCCTTCCCAATGGTAAAAGGATTTCATCTTATCAATTATATTTACGCAGGCAGCAAGTCTTCTTGACACAAGATTTCTTCCAATAATTTCAGCTTCTTCTGCTGACTCAACTGTGATGTAAACCATGCATATTGACATAGGGTACCTCTTTTTTTATAATTTTTAAGGAATTTGAAAAATACTAAAAGTATTAAATACCTTTTTTATTTGATAAAATTATTGCTGTAAAATTAATATGTAATAGTAATGTTATATATTATCATAGTAATAAACAAATATCATTTTTTAAGGTTGCTTTAATTGTTTATTGGCTTAAAATGATGTAATCAGGTTTTATTGCTGATTAAACAGATTCAAACAGCGTATTATTGAATATATATGATTTTAAGAAATTAATCAATACTTTTTTACCGGGAGGTTCTATGCGGCTTAACAGTGAAGCAAAAGTGGGTCTTTTGATTATGTTCAGTTTTACCGCTTTTATTTTAATAATTGCACTCCTGGCTAAAATAAATGTGCAGGCAAAGGGCTATAAGCTGGGCATATACTATGGTTTTTTAAATGACCTGCAGGTGGGTGCTCCAGTCAGCATTGCAGGCGGTATTGAGATTGGCAGAGTAACTGAGATTAAACAGTCTGATGAAAAAACAGAAGTTATTGTATGGATAGATAACAGGTTTCGTCTTATAAGAGAAACCAAGTTTGCAATTTTTACAAAGGGGCTTATAGGAAGTAAATATATAAATGTTTTTATTCCACCCTCTATAAATACGGAAGATTTTTATGAAGATGGTGATAAACTTTATGGTGTTGATCCACCAAGCTTTGATCAGATGATGCTTATATTTCAAAGTTTTATGCGTGACGAGAGTGGTGGAGAAATGCTTGCAGAGATTTTTTTAAACTCAAAGCATTTTGTGGAAAATCTGAATAATATTACCAGGGAAAACAGAGGGGATATTCGTACATCAGTGCTTGCTACCCGTTCTACAATAATGCTTTTTTCACAGCAGATGAAAATTTTTATGGATGAGCTTAATAAATTTACAACTAATATGTCCACTCTGTCTGAAAAGAACAAGGAGGAGATAAATATTTCAATCAGGAATATCTCTGAAATTTCAAGCAATCTTAATAAGATAATACAAAGGCTTGAGCAGGGAAGGGGAAGCCTGGGTCTCTTAATGACTGATGAGGAAATTTATTATAATATTAAAGATGCATCTGTGTCTGCCAAGGAGCTTTTTAATAGTTTAAGGCAGGATCCATCAAAGCTTTTTTTCAGGCAAAAATAACTATATGGCAAAAAATAAAAGTAATTTTGTATGCACAGTTTGCGGGGCAGATTATACCAAATGGCATGGCAGATGCCTTTCCTGCGATGAGTGGAACACCATTGTTGAGGAGGTGCATAGCAGCAGCACAAAAAAAAGACCAGCACCAAAATCTGTATCTTTAAGCTCTGTTGCAGATGAGGGCCTTATTAGAAAAAAAACAGGCATAGGCGAGTTTGATCTTGTCTGTGGTGGAGGTGTGGTTCCGGGATCAGTAATTCTTTTGGGTGGAGAACCAGGCATAGGAAAATCGACCCTGTCTCTTCAAATAGCAGAAAGGCTTGATGCCCTTTATATTACTGGTGAGGAGTCTCCTGCACAGATTAAGCAGAGGGGAGACAGACTTGGGCTTAAAGGCAGTAAAACCGAGATTTCTGTAAACAATGAAGTTACTGATATTATTCATCTGGCTGAAAAGCTTAAACCCGGCTCTCTTATAGTTGATTCAATACAGACTGTTTATTTTAATGAAATTTCAGGCATAGCAGGGTCAGTGAGCCAGATAAGGGAATCTGCTTCCAGGCTTGCTGATTTTGCCAAAAAATCGGGCATACCTGTAATTATTATTGGTCATATAACAAAGGATGGTTCAATTGCAGGGCCCAAGCTTCTTGAGCACATTGTGGATACTGTTCTTTATTTTGAAGGTGATTATTCAAGGGATTTCAGGGTTTTAAGGGCTTTTAAAAACAGATATGGTTCTGTGAATGAGCTTGGACTTTTTAGCATGACCTCTTTGGGGCTTGAAGAGGTTAAGGATAAAAACAGGATCTTTCTTAATCCATTCAGGTCTTCATCTCCCGGAAATGCAGTTTCCGCAGCTGTTGAAGGGAGCAGAACAATTCTTTTTGAGGTTCAGTGCCTTGTAACGTTTTCCAGTTTTTCCAATCCAAGAAGAATGGCAGATGGCTTTGATTTAAACAGGCTTATTATTATAAGTGCAGTGCTTGAAAAACACGCAGGATTAAATCTAAATAATTTTGATATATTTATCAATGTTTCAGGTGGCTTTAATATAAATGAAACAGCAGCTGATCTGGCTGTTGCTGTTGCCATAGCATCGAGTTTAAAAGAAAAACCTGTTGATGAGGGTGCAGGGTTTATAGCAGAAATTTCCCTTTCAGGTGAGTTGCGCCCTGTATATCAGATAGAAAAAAGAATACAGGAGTTCAGATATTCCAGATTCAAAAGCCTTCTGGTTTCTGCTGGTGATTATGAAAAGGTAAAGACCCTGGGTTTTGAAGGTACAATTCATGGGGTGAAGTCCATAAAAGAGGCGCTTGATATAGTTTTTGATTAAGTTGGTTAAGTTTAAAAAAATGGATTTATTATTTTTAAAGAATTATTTATTATCATTTCATGCTGGAGATCTTCCGTATAAAGTATTTCACATTCAGATATAATAGCTGATGCGATAATAAGAGCATCCCAGTTTGATAATTGATATCTGATGGCTATGTCTGCACTTTTTTTTACAGTTGCTTTATCAACCGGCAGGACTTCAGTATAGTTCATAATACTATTGGCAAATTCATAGGCCTTTTCACGCTTAAAATCCAGTTTTCTTAGGCAAACATTAATTGATTCATTCACAACTTGTGTGCTAATTACTGGCCTTGACTCTATGATTTTTCGAGCAATATTTCTCTTTTTAAAATTTTGCCCAATTGAATAGAGTATAATATTTGTATCAGCGAAGTACTTTGCGGTCATAGCAGTCATCTCTGTTAAAATTGCCTTTAAAAGGTGTACCAAATCGGTCTAGTTCATTTATATTAATGGAATTTCCTAACTGTTTTATTCGCTTATGCTTAAGATATTCGACAAAATCAAGAACCTTGTGCATATCTGTCTCAGTTAATTGCTTTAATTCTTCATTTATTTTTTCAACAGTATTCATAGCCATACCCCTGAATAGGAATAATATTAAGTTAAAAAATTATATTAACTATGTCAAGATTTCTATAAATTGTATAGTTTTAATTTTATTTATAGGCATCCTTTCAATCATCAAGATCAAGTATAATGATTAAAATTTTGTCATTTTCAACCTTATAGAATATTCTATATTTTCCTACTCTATATCTATAAAGGCCTTCAAATTCGCCTTTAAGTTTTTTAATATTTGTTTCAAAAAAAGGATTTTTACGTAATTGTGGATAAACATAATCTGAAATTTTTTTATAAATCTTGATATATTTTGTTTTTGAAATTTTTGCTAAAAAGGTGTTAGTCTCTGCAATTTTGAATTTATTCAACAATTTTATATTTCCCTTTTTTTGCGTCCTCTAATCCTTTTTTAATCCCAGCAACAAGTTTGGTATCTTTCATTATTTCTGTCATTTCATAATCAGATATATACATCTCATTTGTAAGATATGACAGGGAGGCATTCTCTATAAAATTTGATATGGTACGTCGCTCACCATCAGCAGCTTTTTTTAGAATATTATAAACATCATTATCAACTCTGATTGTTATTGTTTTCATAGTATCACCTCTTATTTAGAGATAATGTATTCAATAATATTCAAAATGTCAATTATTTATTCAAATTCTTATTATAGATTTAGCATTTTTATTGACTGATGCGGTGCTTTATCATATATTTATACAATGAGATAAAAGCAATATAAGATAAAAATGAGCAATAATAAAAAATTAAATTTTATTTTAAAAGAAAGAAAAAAGATTTGGAATTTACGCCAGCATATCAAAAACTAACTGAAAAAGGTGGTTTTGAAGAGCGCATAGAAAAAGCATATTCGCTATTTTCTGAATGCAAGCTTTGTCCCCGTGAATGTAATGTAAACAGGCGCATGAAAAAAGGTTTTTGCCAGGCAGGTGATGAGCTCATTGTTTCAAGCTATGCTCCACACTTTGGCGAGGAGCGAGTCCTTGTTGGCAGGCGAGGCTCTGGTACAATTTTTTTTGGCTACTGTAATTTGCGATGTGTGTTTTGCCAAAATTATGAGCTAAGTTTTGATGGCAGAGGAAGGGCAGTTTCTTCATCTGATCTGGCAAATATGATGCTTTTTCTTCAAAATAGCTATGGCTGCGAAAACATCAACCTTGTAACACCAACGCATTTTCTTCCACATATTTTAGAGGCAATTTTTATTGCTGCTCAAAAGGGGCTTAAAGTCCCGATTGTTTATAATTGTGGAGGCTATGAAAGCAAAGAAAGCCTTGAGATTTTAGATGGGGTTATAGATATTTATATGCCTGACTTCAAATTTACTTTTAGCGAAAGTGCCAAAAAATATTTGAAAGCTCCGGATTATCCTCAGGTTGTAAAACAGGCTCTTATTGAAATGGATAGACAGGTTGGCGGATTAAAAACCAATATTCGCGGATTAGCAAAACGGGGCTTACTGACTCGTCACCTTGTAATGCCTGGCGGTGAAGATGAAAGCAAAAATATTTTAAGTTTTATAAAAGAAAATCTTTCTTCAGATTGCCTTGTAAATGTAATGGGGCAATACTACCCGACAAATCAGGCCTATCTTTTCCCGGAAATAAATCACAGACTATCAAATCAGGAATACCTTGCTGTTCGGCGCTATGCAGAAAAATCAGGATTAAGACTGTGTTAAATCTATTTTCTTTTTATAAGTTCAGTCAGGATTTCAAAAACAGGCTCTGACCCCTTTAAATAAACTTAGATGAAATAATATAGGCACAAACTGAAAAAATAGAACAATTACAATTACATAAAAAAGGATTAATGTAGGGACTGTTTCCAAACGTAAA
>JBBAGC010000095.1:0-7160 GCA_041655115.1 Spirochaetota bacterium
CGTTTCTTTTGAATTAAAAGGGGTAGTTTTTAAGGGTGCCTATGTCTATGATCTTTCCCAAAGTAAAGAAAAAGATGCTTTTCTTTTTTCCCTGTCAGGAAGTTTTTAGTAGTTGTCCGGATTAAGTGAGTATTCATGAAGAATTTTGTTTGTTTGAAGAATTTTTTCAATATCTTTCATTGTATTAACTATTGAAGTTCTTGCATCAATAAAAGACTGTTTTTGTGTTTTTGTAATTCCTGTTACTTCATCAGGATTTTTGGAAGAGGTGATGTTATTTAATTTTTTTATATGCTTGTACAGGTTTGTATAGATTCTTTTAATAGATGATGATATTTCATAGAGGAATATGAATCTCATTGTTCTTTCCTGATTTCCGGAAAACAGATCAATCAGCTCCTTCCCCTCATTATCAATTTTAGCCTGGTAATAGGTAATTGATCTGGGGTAATTGGTGAGCTCTCTGTAATAGCTGTCCAGTTTTTCAAGCTGCTGTATCCCTTCAATATCAAGGCTTCGTGCAATGTCATCAAACCTGGTGGATTCCATTTTGTTTTCTTTTGGGAATAATAAAGAATCATTGATGTTCATTATGATCCCGTTTATCCTTTCTTTATGAATTTCAACATCAGTAATAACTTTTTCTATAAAAGAATCAGGTTCAAACAAAAGCCTGTTTTCATCAATATCATCATCTGTGTCAGGAACAGGGGTTTCAGGAGATGTGTCTGTTTCGGAAAAAGCATCAGTTCCCCTGTTCTGGAATATTTTTTTCTGGTACTGACGGGTCTGGCTTGCGTGAACTCTTTCAAGCTTTATTATTTCTATTTTTCTTTTAATCCGGTTATATTTTAACCCAAAGAGATTCCCCATGGGATCAATGTATCTATTGTTAAGATCATACACAGATACTTTTGATGTGTCTATTTGGGAAATATCCTTTATTTTAAAAATTCTTTTTTTCATGTTTTATAATAGTTCCGGATTAAGCTGTTCAAACACATCATTGAACTCTACAGCAATATAGTTATTTCCTGAAGAGAGAAAGGGTAAAAACTTTTTTGCCAGCTCAGAAGGATTGTTTTTTAAAGAACCTGTTCGTACAATGTTTCCCAGTATATCAAATTTTGTTTTTTTGATTTCAAAGTGCAACACTATTGGAATACCAACAGAAGTCCGTTCATTGCTAAGAATAAACAAACCGCCTTTACTTATATCAATAATTGTTCCCTTGGCTTTCCCCGGAATATCAATGTAAATATCAATAGTTTCCGGGTCACCTTCGTAATAATCGAATTTGGTCTTTATTTTACAGGAATAGCGTTCAAATTTTCTTTTATCACTGCTTTTACTCATTATTGTACCCCTGCAGAGTTTGAAAATAATTTTATATTTTAGGGTGTAAGCTCTGCTTGTCAAGTCTTGTTTGTATAAATGAGTAGTGAAATAATATTAATGAGAAAAATGTTTGTCAAAAAATTATTGACATAGACTGATTATTGTTTTTAAATCAACAGATGAAAGAAACAAGTAATCCTGATAAACTTGAACTGCTTGAAAGGCAGGTTGAAAACCTTACCAAACTTGTTGAGATCAACGGTATAATTAATTCAACTTTGAATATTAGTCGTCTTCTTTCCATTATTATGGAGATGATTAAGGATATTATGGGCACGGAAACCAGTACCCTTCTTCTTTTTGATGATGTTTCAAATGAGCTTGTTTTTAAAGTTGCCCTGGGTGATGCAGGTGAGGAGTTAAAGGAAAAGTATAGGGTTAAAATTGGCCAGGGTATAGCAGGCTGGGTTGCTCAGAATAGAAAGTCGGTAATTGTAAATGACGCGTATAAGGATTCCAGGTTTGATTTTAAATATGATAAAAATACCGGGTTTGTTACACGTTCTATAATTTGCTCTCCTCTGCTTTTTAAAGGGAAACTTATTGGTGTTATTCAGGCTATAAACCGGGTTTCAGGTAAAGACTTTGATGAAAATGATATGAATCTTTTTCGGGTTTTTTCCAATCAGGCTGCTTTGGCAGTTCAAAATGCGATTTTTTTTCAAAGAGCAATAGAGGAAGAGCGAATAACCAGTGAGCTTATACTTGCTAAATCCATTCAGGATACGCTTACTTCTGTTATTGGCCAGTTTCAAAATAAATACACTATTGCAGCCAAGGCTTTACCAGCCAGGGAGGTTGGTGGGGTATTTCATTTTTTTAAAGAATATGATAAAAATTCTGCAATATTGGCCATGGGAAATCTGGAGCAAAAAGGGATTCCGGGCGCTTTAAGGGCTTCAACTTTTTCCGGGATTTTAAAGGTTCTGGTAGAAATTGGTTTTCGCAAGCCTGATGAAATTATAAATAAAATTAGCACTATTTATACAGATGATATTATAAGAAGTTCAGGCTTTTCTTTTTTTATTGCTGATATTGATTTTGAACAGGGTAAAATTGAGTTTGTAAATGCAGGGGATGCCTGTCCAGTGCTTGTGCGAAAAGGGAAAGCCATATATCTCAGGTTTAAGGATCGCTCAAGGGGATATGTGGGAGATGAAAATTTTTATATATCTCCAGTAAAAATAGATCTTAAGCCCGAAGACAAATTTATTGTACTTTCAGGAAGTCTGCTGGAAATAAAAAACAGACAGGGCAGGGCTATTGGTCTTTCAGGAATTATGGGGTTTCTTGAAAAAGAAAAAGGTGAGGCTGATGATATCATAGACGGTCTTCTTGAGTATGTACACAGCTATACAGGAAAACTTGACTGGCCCAGGGATGTGTCAGTAGCGGCTTTTTCTTTGAGAAAGGTTTAACCATGGGGGAATTTGTTTCAGTTGTTTTTTGCAGAAGATGCGGTTCCAGGTATATTGAAGTTAATGAATGGACTGAACATGGAGATGCAATTATCCACTGTAGAACATGCAATAATAAAGCCGAACTTCCCGGCTTTACCCTTGGAAGATGCAAAGTGACAAAGCAGGAGTTGAATATTGCCAGAAACACCAGTGCTGATAAATGGAATTTTGAAAAATAAATTTTTCAAAAGCCTCCAAGGGAGGCTAATGCTTTAACTTGTCAATAAACATTATTTGTTAATTACTCTTCTTATTGCTACTGTAAGGAAAAAAAGAACAACCCTTAATAGTCTTCCAATTCTCCATGGCCTTGTAATAATCCTGTAAAACCAGTCCAGTCCATTTTCCATAAAGTAGCTTGGAGCTTTTCTTTTTTCGCCTGATATTGTATCAAAGCTCCCGCCTACGCTTATAAAAACAGTATTTTTAAATTCACCTTTGATTTTATATATCCATTTATCTTCCTTGGGAAAACCAAGTCCTACAAAAACAATGTTTGCTTCGGATTTTCTGATTGCCTCAATAACTGCTTTTTCCCTGGTCTCATCAAAGAAACCTCCGTGGCGGCCTACAATACGAATATTGGGGAAAGATTTTTTTATGTTAAAAAAAGCTCTTTCAGCAACTTCGGGCTTTCCCCCAACAAGGAAAATAGTATATTCCTTAATCTCAGCAAGGCGTATAACTTCCATCATAAAGCTTAAAAGGCCGATTCTTTCTTTAAGCGGGTTTTTTAAAAATTTTGCAGCCCAGCCTATGCCAGCACCTGATGCAATATGCATATTGGCTTTATCAGAAATAAGTCTTAAGTCTGCATTAGTCCTTAATCTGTGAAGCTTATAGGGATTGAGTGTAATAACGTGATGTACACCCTTTTCTTCTATCATCTTGATTATTTTGTAAACAGCCTGTTCTCTTGTAATATTGTCTATACCAATATCGAGAATATTAACAATACCTGCATTATCAAGTGAAACCTGATTGTATTCGAGTATAAGATCCCTTTCTTCCTTATAGGAACTGTAAGATATGGAATCTTCTGACATAAAGAGTCCTCCTGACTAATAATCTCTTTTGATTATTTAAAATTTTCAGTATATGAAGCACCGGGTATTTAATAAGATTTTTTATTCAATATTTTGATTAAAGCTTAGCCTCTGTTTATATAAAGTGGAAAAAATCAGTAAAGTTGACAGTAATAGATATATATTTACCCATTTGGGTGTCAATAATAATTTGTAAGTGAAAATAAATCTTTCAGGTTCCATTTTTTGCTGTCATGTGAATTTTAAAATATATTTTAATTGAATTTAATCAGTAATAGATTAAATTAGGAATTAAAGAATAAAGTGAGTATTTTACAGGATGCCATAATGAACAGATTAAAAGAGCTTCAGGCGTTTAATATTTATGAGTCAACCAGGAAGTATTTTTTTGAGCCTGATTCCAGGCATGAGTTGCTAAAAGAGCGGGTTTATGATGTACTTGCCACATACAAACCAGAGGTAGTTGTAAAAGCTGGTGTCGGAAGCGGGAGCCTTATTCTTGATATTATGCAGGATCATGCTAAAACAGTTTTAGTAGTTGTTGAGCCGTCTTTAAGGGTGATTAATGAATTTATTGAAAAAAATAAAGATAATCCGGTTGTAGAAAATATCAGATTTATTAATGGGGAGTTTTTAAAGTTTCCTATTGATTATTATGCAGCGGATTTTATAATATGCGTTGATAATTTTGATATAATAGAGTCCGCACCTGTAATGGATGAGTTCAGAAGGGCTCTGGAATTTGAAGGCTATTTTCTTTTTGGCGGGGTAGTCCTTCATGATGATGATATGGATGGGGTGTATGATGATTACATGAAGATTCTTTTTCCCCTTCACAATGATTATTATCTTAAGGATGATCTTAAAACATTTTTGAATTTAAAAGATTTTTCTTTTATTAAAGGAAGTATGGAGTACTTTGACTGGAATCTTGAGGAAATGGCAGATCATTTAAGTGGCTTGTATAATTTGCCTCTGGATAAGGCAGATGAATTTGTAAAGACAAATCAGGAGTCTTTTATAAACCTTTACAAGCTGGAAGAGAATAAAATAAGCCTTCCATATTTTACAGGACTGTTTTTAAGAAGAAAAATAAAGATAGATGTTCGTTGATGAGAAAGCTTTATATTTTTTTGTTTTTATTATTTTTTGTTGTTCCAGTTTCTCTTTATTCCCAGACAGATGAAATTGAAATTACAGCTCAGGCAATTTTAGCCAGGGTGGACAATATTATGAAGTATCCTGAAGGGGAAATGCGCGGACGAATAAAGCATATCTCTCCTGATGGGAAATCCTACACAGTAGATTTCATAGGGAGCATAGCAAGGACAGATTTCCTTTTTAGTTTTAGCAATAAGTCCAGGGGTGAGGAGCTTAAGGTTTTATATAAAATGTCTGGTGAGGATGTCTGGGTTTACAACAATCACGCCTTGAAGCTTTTTCATAAAATGGGAATAGACAAATATGACTCGCTCTTTGCAACAAACTTTAATCTTACTGATTTTTCAAATTCCGATTTTCAGAATAATTATAATGCCCGTATTACAGGGGAAAGCCTTATAAAAGGGGTTGAGTGCTACAAGCTTGATCTTGTTCCTGTTTTTCAGGGTAGTGAGTACGGCCTTGTGACTTTATATGCAAGCAAGGATAAATATCTTCCAATGAGAATAGATTATCATGACAGGGACAAAGTAGTTTTTAAATTTTTGTCTTTATCAAGAACTATGGAAAAGGGGGATAGCCTTATACCCATAAGGTATGATATGCTTAATATAAGGAATGGCACAGTAACAATATTAAACTTTATCAAGTTTGACGAGGCTGTTACTTTTAGAAGTGATATATTCAGACCGGAAACCTTAGGGGAATAGAGTGCCTCAGTTTTTTATTAAGCGCAGTGATATTGTTGACGGAATTGTGAAAATTTCAGGAGACGATTTTCATCATCTGGTAAAGGTGAGGCGGGTTTCACCTGGTGATAAAATTTTTTTAAGAAGAACAGATGGAGCAGGCTGTGAGGCTAAAGTTTTATCTGTTAGCAATTCCTGTCTTTCTGCATTTATAGAAAAAGAGTATCCTGCTGAAACAGAATCATTATATCTTACTGTTTACCTGTCTGTACTTAAAGGAGCTAATTTTGAACTGTCTTTGCAAAAGTGTGTTGAAATAGGGGTTTCGGAAATAGTACCTGTAATTTCAGAAAGAACAGTACCGAATTTAAGGGGCAAGACAGATCAAAAAACCCTTAGGTGGAAAAAAATTATTTTTGAATCAGCAAAGCAGTGCCTTCGGGAAAATGTTCCAGTGTTAAGCTATCCTCTTGATTTTAAAACAGCATTAGAAGATTCTGCTGGTGAAATAAAACTTCTGGCTCACCCTGATGGGAATATATCCATAAAATCCATTTTAAGAGAAAATAATCCTCCTTTTTCAGCTGATCTGCTAATTGGACCTGAAGGAGGATTTTCCAGTAAAGAACTTAATATTGCAGAAGAAATGGGCTGGACAATTGTAAATGCAGGTGTTAATCACTTGCGTGGGGAAACAGCAGCCATTGTTATTCCATCTATTATTCTTTACGAATGGATCTGATAGTTGATAAATTAAATTGCAGCTGATTAACTTATTTTATACTTTTTAATGTACCTTTTCTATTTTAATGCTTAGTAAAGTTTAAATGTGAACAGAAATTTATAAAGTCCCACTTTGGGCGAGGCTCATGGATGAGCTAGTGCAAAGGGCAGGCAGGAAGCCAGATAAGCCCTTTGCTGATTTAGGGGGCTTTATTGAAATAAATATAAAGATTACCTCAATCAGGAGATAACCATGTCTAATTACATTAATGATCCGGTATGTTATGCAAAGGATGTAGTGGGAAAAGATCCCATGGCTCAATTCCTTGGAATAGCTGTTGATGAAGTAAAGGAAGGGTATGCCAGGTGTTCTTTAACAATAACTCCAGAATATCTTAATGCAGTTGAACGTGCCCATGGTGCTATTATTTATGCTCTTATAGATCAGTCTCTTGCTGTTGCATCAAATTCAACAGGAATGCTTGCCATGTCTCTTAATGTTTCAGTTAATTATGTTGCATCAGCCAGGGTAGGGGAGAAACTTTTTGGTGAGGCCATACCTGTTAAAATAGGTAAAAAGGTCAGTTTATGGAAGATCGATGTAAGAAGTACAGAGGATGTTTTAATTGCCACAGCAGATGGTATAGCATATCATAAATAAAAAAACCGCCTTTAAAGGGCGG
>JBBAGC010000096.1:0-7122 GCA_041655115.1 Spirochaetota bacterium
CCAGACACCTTTGCTCCTTCAGCAGCTGCTGGTATTGTTTACTTAGCTCTGTTTATTACAATTGGAGCGTATGGGCTTTTCAATTATGGAGTAAGCAAAATAGAAGCAGGAAAGGCATCTGCCTTTACAAATCTTTTGCCTGTTTTTTCCGTTTTCTGGGCCTGGCTTATTTTAAATGAGAACATGAACAAAATTCAGTATCTTGCCTCTGCAGTTGTGCTTGCAGGGGTTTACCTAAGCCAAATGGGTAAAAAAGAAAAAAGGACAGACAATGAAGAAATTACTGAACCAGGCCTGCACATGTAAAATACAGTGTCTTTGCTGAAATCAGAAAAAATCTATTTTATAAAAAAAATCGCCTTAGACACAATTCTGTCCAGCTTGTATATATCCTGAAAGTGCTCATTAAGAACCGGATCCCTTTCAAAATTGGATTTTATTGTTTTAAGCATATTCTTAAGTATTATAAGCTCTCTATAGTCTTTAATATAGCCCTTTTCAATAATCTCTGCAAGATATAAAAACTCATATTTTCTAAGCTTAACTCTAAAAAAAAATGAAGGTCCATATATTCTCAAAACCTTTTCAGGAGAAAGGGTTTTAGAATGTTCCTGAAATTTTTCAAATTCATCTGAATGAACCGCTCTTCTATCCAGCGGAGCACTGCTCTTTTCAGGAACATCCATTTTAACAGGCGATTCAGATGCAGGAACTTCTTCTTTTTCACCAAACAGATCCAAAGATTTTATAATTTCATTCAGCTTTGCTTCCTTCCAACCCTCAGAATATTCTTCTGAATGATTATATGCAAGATTTTCATATTCATTGAGCATTATTGTAATATTGGCTAATTTCCCCAAGGGAGATCCAGCCATTACATTTATATTTGAAAGAAATTCTTTTACAATCTGGGAATAAGGAAGGTTCTTATGCTTTTCCTTTTTGTACACCTCAATAAGCCTGTTCTGAAATCGCAGTTTAAGCTGATGTAAAATAGAGGGTTCACTCACAATATAGGCTTCCACTCTTTTTATATTCTGTCTGGGATTTTCCTTATGCAGGGTCATAGCAAATATTTTATGAGATTCAACAAGGATATTTAAAGCATGTTTAATATCGCCTTCGCTATATCCCTGTGAAGACATAAAATCTTTAATAAAAACATCCGAAGCTGTTATAGCAGTTTCATTATCCCTTGTATTAATTAATAAAATTTCATTATATACTTTTTCAACCAGTTCACGTTTATTCATTGCCATCTGACTTCCCCCTGTTCCTTAATATACTCACAGAGTTTGCGCAAAACTATTCTTTCCTGTTGAAAAAACTCAATAGTGGTTTCTTTAATAAAACGCATATTGGCAGATGCAACCCCCTGATTCAAAGCTTCCAGATTTAATATATGCTCTGAATCAATGCTCCTTATATTCTGAAAATTCATGGGACAAAAATCAACCTCTCCATCTATAAATATGGGAAAACCGTGGCTCCTGCATATAAGGGGACGCGATTCATATATAATGCAAACACTATCTTTTAAAAATACACATTCCTCTGAATTATCATTAAGCTGCGTTAACAGCTCAGGCCTGGCTGTAATATTCAAATATATATTCCAGGCTTCCACAGGAAAAACAGATTCCAATATACAGCAGCTACTGCATCCCTTTCTGCATTTTATATGATCTCCATACTTTTTATAAAGCCTGCTTTCATACCCTGTAAGGGAAAGAACAAGTGACTTATATAACTTTAATGCAAAAGCATCCATAATTTCAATCTCCTGAATAAACACATGAATAAACCAATTCCCTGTTCGTTAATGTTTTTCTTGACTTAATTTCCTTTAAATTCAATAAGCATTAAATAAAATTTCACAGGTAATCCATGATAAAACAAAATACAATCCCGATTATAATCCTTGCTGCAGTTCTTTTTGTTAGTTCAGCCTATGCTTATTCGCATAAAAGATACAGTTATTTTTGCAAAAAAGCAATAAGGGAGTATAAAAAAATAATAAGAAATCCCGGCTCATGGCTTGTCCTTGGTTTATCCGAAAAAGGAACCCCTATCTTTTACAGGGAGTTTGGCAGCGGAAACAATGTTACTCTTATAATTGGGGGAATACACGGAGATGAACCAGCTGCAACAGTTTCTGTAATTGAGCTTGCCCGCTTTTTGCAAAGAAACCCCACTGCTATTTGTGAAAAAACTATACTTGTTGCTTCCATAAACCCTGACGGCCTCTTTGCTGTAACAAGAACAAACAGCAGGGGAGTAGATCTTAACCGCAATTTCCCTGCTGACAACTGGTCTGCTGAATTTGTAAAAAGCTACAACAATCCGGGGAAAAAACCTGCCTCAGAAATAGAAACGCGCCTTGCATCTGAACTGATAATAAAATACAAACCACAGCTCCTTATACATATGCACCAGCCATTTAATACATTGTATGCAAACAAATATGTCCCTGCTAAGCTAAGTGAAGAAATGTCAAAGATCACAGGGCTCCCAGTAAAGGAGGATGTATGGTATCCCACACCAGGGTCAATGGGAAGCTATGCAGTATCAGGGGGGAGAAAAATTCCGGTTATTACTTATGAAATGGGGCCTATTGACAAACAGCCTGATTACAACGCCATTATTGTATCCCTTATAACAGCAATCAACAGCACAGGAAATAATCAAAAATAAATTCCCTGAAATTACATACCAGGTGAAACAAGATTTTTTGATCTTTTTGTTTTAAGAAGCAGATTAATTGCTTTATAGGTATCTATCTTTTCCACAGGTTTATCATTATCATAATAAACAGCATAGGGTGAACTGTTTAAATCTTTGTTGTTTTTAAAAAGTATTTTATACCCATCTCCAATAATGGCATAATCGTTCCTTTTAAAACTTACAAGCACACCAAGAGAAGAAATGGCATAATCCCTGTCTGCATCATATTTAAGAAGGGATTTTCCTGTCATAAAAACTCCTGTGTTATAATTAAGCTTTATAAGATCAAAAACAGTTGGAAGAAAATCCTGGTGCGAGGTATATTTATATTTAACAGCCCCCTGCTTTGCCCCTGGATAATATAAAATAGAGGTAGTCTGAATCTGCTTGTTATTTAATCCCCAGGTATGGCCAAAACTTCCATGTTCCCAAAACTCCTCCCCATGATCCCCTGCAATAACAACTATGGTGTTATTAAGCCGCCCCATCTTTTCCAGGCTAACCAGAACCTGATTGATCAAGCTGTCAAAATAATAAATAGAATTTTTGTATCTGTTCATGAGCCCTTCTTTATGCTTTTCAAACTTTTCCTGCTTTCCACTTATAATCTGAAATTGCATTGTAAATGCAGGCTTAAATTTTTCAAACTCAGGGGGATAGTAATAGTTAAAGTGAGTCACATTAAAAAGGTAGTAATCAAACCTTGGAATACCTGACCTGTCATTTTTAAGCTCATCTAAATAATTATCAACAAGCTGCTGCTCCCGCAAAGCATAGTCATCTATAGCTCCAGGAATACGCACAAACTTCCCCTCTGTGTTTTCCAGAATATCCCTGTATATATATTCATAATTTTTAGGGGAGTTATAATATATAGACTGCCTGTATCCCAGTTTTTTCAACACCTCAAGGGGAAGATTTCTGCACCCATTCTCCCTTAGCGGTTCATGATAAAAAGAAGACAGTCCTGTAAGCATACCATAAAGCCCGCCTGGAGTATTATTACCTGTTGTATAATGATTGCGCAGCTTTATACCCTTCTCCTTTGCAAATTTATAAAGGTGAGGAGCATAGGAAGGATTAAGCATGTCAGATCTCAACCCCTCAACATTTATAAAGAGGATATTATATTTTTTTTCAGCTTTAAAATCATGTGAGATGATGTGATCATAATTTTTCTTTAAATTCAAAATCTGTTCTGTTTCAGTTTTTTCACTGAGCATGGGAGGAGCCTTAAACAGTTCAGGAAACTTTCCTGAACTGCTATTTTCTGCACCTATTTTTATCTGATCCTCAGGAAAGCCTGTAACAGACTGCCATGGTATTTTCTGTTTCATAATGCTCATCTTCCACCCATCAGATGCAAGAGAAACTAGCTGGAAGTGAAGCAGTACTGCTGTTATAATAAAAAAAAGAAAAACAGGTGCTGTGTAATTTATATTCAGCACCCTGCCCTTTAAAATTCTGTTTAAAAACATAAAGCACAAATAAAAAAGTAGCAGATAAAAACTTACAGTAGCTAAAAACTTTAACACAAGAAAGGAAAAATCACCAAGTTCCCCACCTTGCCAACCACGCAAAGTCATTACAAAACCCTCAAGCCCAAGCTGTTTACCAAAGACCAGTACAATAATATAATTTATAACAAAAAGCAGTGATACAATAATATTTGAAATCAGATATGAAACAAGAGCGCTATTTTTAAAATATCCAGTTACAAAACGAAATAAAAAATAAAGAAGAGCATTAAGAACGATCATTGAAACAAAAATATATATAAATGTAAAAACAAACTCCCTGTTAATCCCTCCCCCTGATTTATCCTGCATTATAAAAAAAGAAATAATAGCTGACCATAAAAAAAGGTTCATCAATCCTGCAGCTTTTATTTTAAAGATAGAAGTGATTTTATATTTCATTAAACTGCTCCCGCTTTTTCACTGTTTTTACCAGAAAGTACCCTGTGATAAAAATTTCAAATGTTTTTTCCATAAATTCAATTTGTTGATATTGCTTGGAAAAAAATTTTCATTCTGCCGGGGATTTGCTTTACTAAGAGTATTTATGACATTAACTATAAAAAATAGTTGAAAAATAAAAATTCAAAATCTCAATTGCTATTTATGGCTAATAGCAGTATAAAGATCTGCAATGCAAAGCATGTACAAATTTTTATCAATTCATTAAAATAAAATCAGGGAAAAAAGATCAGATATGAAAAAAACTGTCATAATATTTATTCTTGCATTTACAGTATTCTCTGCAAATGCAGGAAATTTTTCCAGACCTCTTGACAAGTCACAGCTCAACCTTTCTGCGATTCCATATAAAATAGTATTTGAAAGCTACAACAAGGGAAACTGGGATCTGCACATAATAAATGCAGATGGTACTGGAAGAAAAAACATAACCAATACACCTGACATTCATGAAATGTACCCCAAGGTTTCTCCTGATGGAAAACATATTGCCTATGTTGCAGACACGGGTGAAGGCAGAAATAAAAAGAGGGACATTTACACCCTGAGTTTAATTGATTCAAAGAAAAAACTTATTTCAGAACATTCACGCCAGCCAGCATGGAGCCCTGACAGCAGATATATTGCCTTTGTAAAATCTGAATCCACAAGACGCTTTTCCATTGAAAGCTGGGCAACAAAGGGACTGTACTTTTACGACACTTACACAGGCGATATTAAAGCACACCCTAATAAAAAAATTGAACATCTTTACAACTTGTGCTACGCACCTGAAGGTAAATACCTGATAGCAACAGTGCTTGGAGGCATGGGCTTTAGGCATACAAACATTGCAGTCAGCCTGGAAAGCAGCCGGTTTTTTCAGCTTGGAATTATAGGATGCAGACCTGAATTCAGCCCTGATGGGAAAAAAATAATATGGGGAAGAAGCGATACCCTTTTTAATATTGCTGATATAAATTTAAAACGCCGTCCGCCTGTATTAAATAAAGACATTAAATCATTCATCAAAGTGGAAAAAGGATTTGAAATTTATCATGCTGACTGGTCACCTGATGGGAAATATATTGCCTTTGCATATGGGCCTGATGGAGATCAGGCTGTTGGAGGAATGGCGCCTGGCTGGGATATATGCGTAGCAGAAGTAGCAACAGGCAAATGGACAAAAATTACAAATGATGGCAATCACAACAAGGAACCTGACTGGATGCCTTTTACTGGAGATAGTAAATGAAAAAAATTATAATATCAACAACAATCCTGTGCATATCCCTTTTCTCCTGCGGGAAAAAAGATGAGACCAAAAGCAGTATTATAAAAACAGAATCAGGTATTGAAATGGTGCTTATCCCCGGAGGAAAATTCATAATGGGCGGTGCTGGTGCTGATAATTCTCCTGCAAGGGAAGTTGAAATATCACCCTTTTACATGGACATATATGAAATAACACAGGAGATGTATAAAAAGCTTGAGCTCCCTGATGCATCTCATTTCAAGGGGGAATCCAACCCTGTTGAAATGGTAGCCTGGATAAATGCTGCAATATACTGCAATGAACGCTCCTTTGAAGAAGGGCTTGAACCATGCTATGATGAAAAAACATGGGAGTGCAACTTCTCTGCAAACGGTTACAGGCTCCCCACAGAAGCTGAATGGGAATATGCTGCAAGAGCTGGAACAAAGGGAAAATACTTTTTTGGGAATGACTCAAGGCTCCTTAAAAACTATGCCATATTTAAAGCCAATTCACAAAACCGCACATCCACAACAGGCACAAGAAAACCCAATCCATGGGGACTCTACGACATGTATGGCAATGTTGCTGAATGGTGTAATGATTTTTATTCAAAGGATTATTATTCCAGTGCCCCTGCAAAAAATCCAAAAGGCCCTGAAAAAGGCAAAGCCCGCGTTGTCAGGGGCGGATCATGGGCAGATGATGAAAGCAAAATTAATTCTGAAACAAGAGGCTTTGATGAATCAATAAATGATGCATGCATTTTAAGAGACACCATAGGCTTTCGAGCTGTGAAAAAAGCTGACTAAAAAATGCTTTTTCACACCTGGACCTTTCTGCTTTTTTTTACTGCTGCTTACCCTCTTTTCAGGATTTTAAAAACAATAAAGGGTAAGAGGCTCTTTATCATGGTCTCATCCTTCATTTTTTACGGATGGTGGAACCCCCTTTATCTTATACTCATATCATGGGTAATATGCCTTGATTTCACATCTGTTTTTTTAATGCATAAAACAGGAAGAAAAAAAACTTTCCTTGCAGTGAGCATTTCAGGAAACCTCGCAGTGCTGGGATTTTTTAAATACGCCAACTTTATTATAAACAATATAAATTCTTTTTTTACAGCAACAGGCCTGGCCTATACATTGCCAGCAGCAGATATTCTTCTTCCAGTGGGGATTT
>JBBAGC010000097.1:0-7065 GCA_041655115.1 Spirochaetota bacterium
GGGTCAGTCAGGTGCAGGTTTGGCAGCGCCTATCTGGGCAAATTTTATGAAAGATGCCTATAATGGCATGCCGGATCCTGTTTATGCTCATCAGCCAGAGGGTGTTTATGGAAAAGCAGTATGTCAATATACAGGGCTTGCACCTGGACCAACATGTACGAAAATTTCCTCAGGGTTGGGGTTGAGATTAAGCGGTCCTGAAAGGGTTTGTGATGGGAATCATTTTGAAATGAAATCTGTTCTGGAAAGATATATGGAAAAAGAAGGATTGACAGAATAAATAGTAAATCATGTATTGACAATTCTTTTCTTTTAGTTTAATATTATTATGGCAGTTATTATATTATATTTATTAGTAATTATTCAGGGAGTCAGGGAATGTACAAAGTTGGTGATAAGATAGTATATCCTATGCATGGAGTAGGGGAAATTGAAGGAATTGAGAAAAAAGTAGTTCTTGGAAAAAGAACAGAATTTTATCTTATAACCATTATTAATAACGGTATGAAGGTAATGATTCCTGTGAATAATGCAAATGAAATAGGTATCAGGGGAATTATAGCTAAAAAAGATATTAAAAAAGTAATGACTATTCTTTCCGGAAAAGCTGATCCTATTGAAGAGGACTGGAAACTCAGGTATCAGAATAATATGGATAAGGTTAAAAGTGGATCAATATTTGAAGTATCTGAAGTGGCAAGGGATCTTTTTAGACGCGGCTCAGAAAAGGAGTTATCCATTATGGAAAGGAAGCTCTATGAAAATGCATATCAGCTGATTACCTATGAAATTTCATTATCAAAAAACATTGATATTGAAGAAGCCGGAAATATTGTCTCTGAAGCCCTGTCTTCATTTGTACCAGAAGAGGTTTTCGAGGAGTAGCCTTATAACCTCTTAATATACTGTTTTATTCCCTTTTTTCAGAAAAATGCAATAACTGCCCCGAAACAAAAAAGGTTTAGAAAATTATTTTTAAACTATTATATTATTATTGTGTCATAATATAAATATTATATTCTTTATTACAGGAGCATTGATATGCTGATTATTATTTTTCGTTTAATTTTTATACTCACTACTATTTTATTCACTACTTTGTATTATTCTGCATTTTCTATACAGACAATGATTGTTGCCGGTGTTGTAGCTGCTTTATTGGCACTTGGAGTGATTATAGTTATAGAATATTTTTCTCACAGCTTTCAGTCCAGACAGATTTTTGCCTCTATAATTGGTCTTATTTTTGGCCTTACAGTTGGTCATCTCCTTGCTGAAGCTGTGGATTCAATTGTAAATATTGGTTATATAAGCAGCCACTTAGGAGTGATAAAGCCTTTGATTTATCATTTGTCAGGTTTTGCAGTTATGATTTTTTTCCTCATAAATCATGAGGATATTGCATTTCTTGATAAAATAATTTCTTCAACTGTAAAAGATTCAGATGTGCAGATTCCCTATAAAATTCTTGATACAAGTGTAATTATTGATGGAAGAATAGCGGATATTTGTGACACATCCTTTCTTGAAGGGATTCTTGTTATTCCTACATTTGTTCTTCATGAGCTTCAGATGATAGCTGATTCAGCTGATTCTATTAAAAGAAATAGAGGCAGAAGAGGACTGGATATTCTTAACAAGATGCAGAAGGATCAGTCTATTATGGTAAAGATTTCAGATATGGATTTTAAAGATATTCCTGAGGTTGATGCAAAGCTTGTGCAGCTTGCAAAGGTAATGAAAGCAAAGGTAATAACAAATGATTTCAATCTGAACAAGGTAGCTGAATTTCATGGGGTACAGGTGCTTAACATAAACCAGCTTTCAAATGCACTTAAGCCCATAGTTCTTCCTGGGGAGGAAATGCGGGTAATGCTTATTAAAGAAGGCAAGGATTCAAACCAGGCAATTGGCTATCTTGATGATGGTACAATGGTTGTAGTAGAAAATGGTCGCAGAAAAATGCATGAAGAGGTTGAGGTAACTGTTACCTCTGTACTTCAAACTACTGCAGGGCGCATGATTTTTACACGTTTAAAAGAGGAGTAAAATTTTCAGGGGCTTTCTGTTTATGGAAGCCCCAAGGATAAAGATTTTTATAAAAATAACTCCCTTATAAGGGTTTTTGGAATAAAAAATGAAATTGATAGCTGTTTTAGCCATTAAGATTAAACGCAATTTTCTTCCACAGTTTATTCAGAGTCTTTATAAATATACATGTTCAATTAATATGGTAAACCTGACAGATTCTGATGAAAAATGGGAGGATTATTCTGTTGAAATTATCTATTCCACAAGAAAGGATTTTGCCCGCCTTATTGATTACCTTAAAAAAAATAATGAATACTTTAAGGATATTGCTGTAACAAGCACTATAGAGGATAAAATAAAAGGAGGCCTCCTTGTTTCCTGTGGAAAGGATGTTCTGGATAATCTTAATGATTTACAAACATCCCTTTTTGGTGGAAGTGTACTTATTCATGAAAAAATAGATGCAGGTATGGCTTCCGATTTTTGCGGTATTTTTAATTCCATTGCTCTTGTAAGCGGTTATAAAATAAAAAAGGATTTTTTAGAAACAGAGATATATCATCAATACACAGATTCTGAACGCGATGCGATTATTATAAACAGGTTTACAGGAAGAAACGGTTTTCCAATTATAATAAAATATAACTCTGTTGAAGATATGATAAAAACTATTATGACTATTGAGTCAGGTTTTGCCTGTATTCGTCTTATGAATGATGATGAAGATGATATTCTTTTAAACAGTATAAGTGATAGCGTATCCATTCCTCTTATTTCTAAAAATAATGATGAACTTCCCCTTTACTATTTATCTATGATAAAAAAAATTTCTCGAAATAACAGGTTTAAGCTTGATCAGACATCTATTGGAATTATCGGGTTGAACAGGAGTTCCATACGGCTTACATCACTTTTAAATAAATCAGGATACATGAAGGTTCTTGGTTATGATAACAGTGAAAGAATGATGATGTCTTTTGAAAATGAACGGGGTTTGGCCACTACTGTGCAGAATATTCTTATGAACACTGATATTGTACTTATTATGGATGAAACTCTTACAGCTGAAGACATGGCCTATTTCAGGCCTGGCCAGTTTGTTATTTCATATATTGTTAATGATCATCTTAATAAAGATTCATTGCGAAGCTGCGGAGTAAAGGAATTTATCAAGCTGGAGGAAACAGGTTCAGCAGTTCTTTTTCCTGGGATGATAAAAGGGCTTTTTCTTAGTGGAATTAAAAATTTTAACGATGAAACACTTATGAAAATGTCTGATATGATACTAAAGATTATGGGTGATACTTATGCTTTGCCTGATATTTTTAGTGAAATTCATGATAAAATTGCTGATATGATTGTGAAGAGTTAAACCCTACATTTTTTTTGTAAGCACAATCCAGGATATGTTCCTGAACTTAAAGGGTTCAAAATGAATTATGCTTGTACCATCTTTAAAAAATCCTTCAGTTTTAGCCTGTGCCTTTAATACAGGAAAGGATATGTGATGGGATAGTATTGGTGTGTTGTCCCCTGTTACTCTAACAATTCCCTCTTTGCTTATTATATCTGTTCCATGCTCAAGGAGCTCTGCAATTTTTTGTATATCAACCTGTAGAATCAAAACTCCATGGAAACTGTTATCTATATAAACCGGTTTTGAAACGAACAATGAATATATTGAAGATCCTGGTGTAATTGTTGAAACATCATCAAAATATGTTTCTCTTTCTTTCATGGAAAAACATCTTTTAAGGGGTGTGCTCTCATATCCAATGTTTATATCCTGTCCAAACAGATCGTCATTACTTCGTGAGTATACTATTTCACCATTTCTGTTAATTAGCATGTAATCAAGATAAATCCCCCTGGTAACTGACTGGATCATCTCTGTTATGCTGTCCTTTTCAAGGAGATAGTATTTTCGTCCTCCTGAGTTCATTTTTTTAAGATGAGTGAGATGTTGTATTATTCTGTGTTTTTCAATTACCTGCATTGCCATCTGCGCATCGTGGTCGGATCTTGTAAAAAAGGCCTGGAGATTTTTTACATCCATAAGGTTTTGTATATCTCTATTGTTAGATATAGGTTCAGGAGATTTTATCTCTCTTGAACAGCTTACAGATATTAATATAATCAGAAAAATAAGGAGCTTTTTCATAACAGACCGCCAATATAGGTTTTCTTCAATTTAATTATCGTACAAAAAACCTCCTATCTTTAACACAAGATGATTAATTCATTTTTTCAAGGGGTGTGTATTTCTCCATAAAAACCTTTCGGGTTAAACCAAAATTTATGGTAAGCTTTATATTATCACCTGAACCTTCAATTTTAACAATGCGGCCTGGCCCAAACCTGGGATGCATTACCCTTTCCTGAACCAGAAAATTTGAGCCGCTTCTGTCTGAATTTTCCTCTACAGGAATTCTTTTAATTTCTCCATCATAGGTACTTTTTGATGTAAAACCTGATGATTTATTTTCTCTATTTCCCCATGTGGAAGTACCCTGATATGTTTGCCTTGTTGCCCCTCTTTTATCATAGCTTACAGAATCCAGATTTTTTATTTGCAAGCATTCAGGCGGAATTTCATCAATAAATCTGGATGGCATTTTGTAATCCACACCAGCAAAGCTTCTCCTTATATCAGCGCTAAGAAGATATATTCTGTCCATTGCCCGGGTAATTCCCACATAGCAGAGGCGTCTTTCCTCTTCAATTCCTTCCTCTGTGTCTATGGAAAACTTGTGTGGGAAGGTATTTTCTTCAAGGCCTGTTAAAAATACAACAGGGAATTCCAGACCTTTTGCATTGTGAACTGTCATAAGAGTAACTGAATTATCCTTTTCCTCTAACTCCCCTTCAGGATTTTCAGCAGATGTTAAAAGGGAAATATCCTGTATATACTGGGCAGGTGTTGCCTCAGGATTATGCTGTTCATAGTCGTAAATACCGTTTATAAGTTCATCAATATTGTCTATGCGCATATTGCTTTCCAGGCTGTTATCATCAATAAGGCTTTGTCTGTAGCCGGAAATTTCTGTTAAATACTTAACAAATTCCGACAATGCCATGTTCTTTGGCACCCTTGACATATCCTCCATAAGCTTGTTTATAATTTTTTTAAACTCAACAAGATTTTTTGGCACCCGTCCTGTAAGGAGTTCATCATCAACAACCTTCCATTCTGTAATCCCAAGTTCTGCTGCAAGTTCAGATATTCTGTCCTGGCTTGTATTTCCTATGCCTCTGGCAGGGGTGTTGATTATTCTGAAAAGAGCAACAGAATCAGCAGGATTAACAAGGAACTTTATATAGGCCAGTATATCTTTAATTTCCTTTCTGTCATAAAATTTAAGCCCTCCAACAAGCCTGTATGGTATTCCCTCTCTGCGGAGAAGATCTTCAAAAACCCTGGATTGGGCATTTGTTCTGTAAAAAATTGAAAAGTCACTGTTTTTTAAATTATCGCTGTATTTAAGGGACTGGATAGTGTTTATTACAAATTCCCCTTCACCATATTCATTGTTAACTTTGCACCATACAACAGGCTCGCCATCTCCCCTGTGTGCCTTTATATTTTTCTCTTTTCTACTGGTGTTGTTTTTTATTACACTGTGTGCTGCAGAGAGGATTTTTTCTGTAGACCTGTAGTTTTTCTCAAGGGTTATGATTTTGGCATTGTCATAATCTTTTTCAAAATTGAGAATATTTCTTATATCAGCTCCACGCCATGAATAGATAGATTGATCATCATCGCCCACAACGCATATATTTTTTGTTTCAGATGCAAGATATTTTGCTATAAGGTACTGGCAGTAGTTAGTATCCTGATACTCATCTATCATAAAGTAGCGCCACATATTTTGGAGACGTGCAAGGGCTTCAGGGGATTTTCTGAAAAGCTCTACTGTTTTAAGCAGAAGATCGTTAAAGTCCAGGGCATTATTTTCAGCAAGTTTTTCGTGGTATTTTTCAAAAATTTCCCTGAAGTTAAAGGAGAAATAATCAGGTATAAGTTTTTCAATATCAACTCCCTCAAGATAATTCTGCTTGTCTTTAATTTCTGATATTTTTGAGCAGATCATTGAAGGTTTAACTTTTTTGGGATCAAGTTTCATCTCTGCCAAAATCCGCTTAATAATACTTTCCTGATCTGTCCCATCATAAATTGTAAAATTTGAAGGTATCCCTATCATTTCTCCAAAGCGTCTTAATATGTAAACAGAAGCAGCATGAAAGGTTTTGACAAAAACGCTGTTGCCTTCAGATCCTGCAATATCAATTACTCTGTTCTTCATCTCCTCAGCAGCCTTGTTGGTAAATGTAACAGCAAAGATCTGATAAGGCTTTACTCCCTTATGATTAATCAGGTAGGATATTCTGTTTGTGATTACCCGGGTTTTGCCGGAACCTGCTCCAGCCAGGATAAGCAGAGGCCCTTCAGTATGCAATACCCCTTCTTTTTGATTGTTGTTAAGATTTGCAAGCAGATCCATTTTTACTCCCTGTGTTCAATTTCATTATTGCTTTTTTCCTTTCTATAGAGGATATTTAAATCAGGTTTACTGATAGATAATCTATTTTAAATCTGCTGATCTGTCTTCAGATATCCTGTACCTTGTTAGTATTGTTTCACTCAAGCGGTTTACCTTGTCTTTGCTTAAAATTATTTTTTGACCGCTATCATCTTCAATTATATGGAATAAACCTTTGTTTTCTTCAAAAGCCTTTACCAGATCTTTCATTTCTGAAATATTATGGTCATTAACTTTTTCTATGACCAGGTTTGAAATGTTATGATAACCCTGATTTATTTCATCAGCAAGAACTCTGGAGAGGAGAATCACCTCTTTTTTATTTTCTGTTCGTGTGCCATTGATATAAAGATTCATGAGTTTGGCTGGTGCTGTAAGAAACCACTGGTTCCCCCATTCCTGCATGTAATTTTTTGTAAGGGGCTGAAAAATCAATCCGCCTGTAATAAAATATGAAGGGGGTGTGTCGTATTTTTCAAATGGTACAAGCCTT
>JBBAGC010000098.1:0-7026 GCA_041655115.1 Spirochaetota bacterium
GGCTATATTGTGGAAGACAGGTTAAGCCATGCTGTTTTTAATCAGATTCTTTCAAAAATCTATTATGCCTCTGCCCCTGGCAGGGATTTCGGATTTCCTGATTTAGTTTTAAGATTTACACAAAGACAGGGGCTTTTTCTTTTATGGCATTCTGTACTCTGGATTCCTGCTTTTTTTTATACATGGGATTTTATTCGCAACAGGTTTGCAAGTTCAGATCTGGCAGAATCTGCACTTGTTCTTTTTTTTATTTCAACTTACCTGATGGTTTTTGGTGGAGGAGCCAGGCTTTATTATCATTATTTTATGGCAGCTTATCCATTTCTGGTGGTTGTTGCTGCAATAGGCCTTGTAAAATCTGAAAAAAAGATAATCAAAACAATTAACAGAAATATTTTAAAGTTTATTTTAGTTCCTGCTCTTTTCTTTTTAGTATGGAATACAAAAGATGTTGTTGTTAAACACTTTTATCCGGAAGCTTTTTATAATGAAAACCGGGTGCTTTATTGGACCAGGGGAATACTTATGGGTACATATAATCACTACCTTCTCCCTGATCAGGATTATAAAGGAGCTGCTGAATATATTAAAGAAACTACACAAGCCAATGACAGGCTCTTTGTCTGGGGCGATGGTCCTTATATCAATTATTTTTCAGACAGGCGAATGGGCGGATATACTCTCTGGATGAGAAATTCAGCCTATAAAATAAGGGAACTCTATTCCATAGGAACAAGGGATGCAATAAATCAGGCCAGGGATATTGAAAATTTCACCATTAATGTTCTTGTTAAAAAAAATCCAATGATAATTGCTGATGTTTCCAAAAATGGTCTTTCCGGATTTAATGTTTCATTAAAAGAATCAAGGCATATTTATAAATATGTGAGCTTTTATTATTATTTTGATAAAAGTATAAATGGAATAGATATTTATCGAAGAAAGAAAAAATAAATTATTTTTTATCCTTAAGATTTTTTTTTCTATAATGGCTTGGAGTAATTCCTGTTATTCTGGAAAAAACAGTACAAAATGTAGTGTTAGAGTTAAAGCCAGCTGCTATTCCTATGGAGAGTATTGATCTGTCTGGTTCTTCAATGAGCATTTTTTTAGCTTCTTCAATTCTGTATTCATTAACAAAGGTGTTAAAGTTTTTCTTAAGCTTTTCATTGAGTATTTCTGAAAGCTGGTGAGGGCTTATTGCCAGCTCTCGTGCAAGGTCTCTTAAAGAGAGTTCCTCATCTGCAAAAAATTTTTCCTCTTCCATCAATTCATTTAGTCGAATTAGTATTTTATTTACATCCAGCCCTGAAAGCCTTGATTTTTCATAATGGGCTTTTCTTGTTTCACTTCTAAGCAGTCTATTGTAATCTGTATGTCTTTGTGTTACAAGGTAAACATAGATAGTGGCAATAGTTGCAAGTATAATAGAAATTTTTACCAAATAGAGATTGTATATAAACCCGATAAAGCAGATTAAGTTTGAAAAAGCAATTGAAAAGGCTGAAATATACCCCATTCTGGCTGCTTTTGCTGTTTTACTGCTTCCAGGACTAAGCCATACAGGGAGCATTTGCAGTAGAACAGATGCCATCAGAAGAGCAACATAAAGGGATGGCACTATGATCATAATGTAAATGGTCTGATAGTAAAAGGGAAGAGCTGCAAAAGCATTGCTTTTTACAGGAAGACCCGGGTAAAATTGAGAAATTTCCCCTGTTTTTAGTATTATTCCCCAAAATATAACAAATAGTGAAATAAATGAAGGTATAAAAAAAAGAAGATACTCTTTTCGCAGTCTGAATTTGCTGGCTAAAACCCATCTGTATCGTAGAACCATAATTGGGGGTACCATATAAATAAGAGGTACAGGTAAAACTACCAGATAATAGGTATATGGGTGTATGTCCATTATTCCAGTGCTTATTATACATATCTGGTACATCCATATAGCCATTCCCATGAATGATATGGAAAAAAGGTAATCTATAAAGCTTTTATGCTTTTGCAATAGCTGTCCAATTGATATTATAACAGCAAAGGTGGGACCAAAAAACATTATAAAGTGAATTATTGTTAAGCTATTCATAAATAAGCCAGGTAAACTTTATTTATTAAAGTAATTGATTTTGATTCTTATATGTCAATAAGATTTACTTCCTTAGTGTATAAGCCTGAGTTAAAGTTTTTTTAAATTTTGTTTAAACCATATTTATTAAAAAAAATTAAAATTTCTCTTTTTTTATTCTTTCAGATTTATAATTTCAAAAGATCTGAAATTTTATAAGTTATAAATCCGCAAGACAGTAACTCATTTATATGATATAAATCACGCATGACTTTTTAGTAATTGTGTAAAGGATTTTATTTTTTGCTGAGCTTTAAAAAAAGGAGGCTTAAAAATGCGTGATAATGTTAATTATGAAAAAGAGTTTCAGGATTATTTAAAAAAGGATGACCACCTGGGAAGGATGGTTAGGGCAAGGGCAGAAAAATTTGGTAATAAAAAAATAGCTGTCAGACACAAGGCTTTTGGAACATGGGAGGAGTTTTCCTGGGGTAAATTGGGTGAAATGGTGGATTCCTGTGCAATGGGTCTTCTTGATTCTGGTGTGAAAAAAGATGAATTTGTCGGGCTGTTTTCAGCAAACAGGGTAGAGTGGGCAGTTGTTGATTATGCCTGTTATTCAATAAGAGCCTGTTCTGTACCTATATATCATACAAATTCTGCTGATGAGCTTCAGTACATAGTTAATGATTGCTCCATTAGAATACTCTTTGTTGAAAAACAGGAACAGTATGATAAGATTATGTCTGTTTTGGGGAAATGCCCTAAGATTGAAAAAATAATTATTTTTGATCATGGAATTAATTATGATAAAAATAATTCAAAAATTATGCTCTATAAAGATTTTCTTTCACAGGGAGCAGAATCAGAAAAAAAGGATGAACTGGACAAGCTCCTTGAAACAGCTGATACTCAGGATATTGCCACACTCATTTATACTTCTGGTACTACAGGGGAGCCCAAGGGTGTAATCCTGACCCATTATAACTGGTTTGCCATGTTTTTTGGCACTGGCTATCATATTCCAATTATTGAGTCAGATGTTAACCTGGCACTAATTCCTCTTGCCCACGTTTTTGAAAGAGCCTGGAGTTATTATATACTTTCAAGCAATGCCAGGGTTGATTATTGCCATGATACAACAGCAATTCTGGATTTTCTTGCAGAGTCTAAACCTCATTACATGTGCAGTGTGCCAAGGATATGGGAAAAGGTGCATGCAACAGTTCAGCATGGACTTGAAACAGCCAGTCCTGCAAAGAAAAATCTTTTTAATTGGGCCTTGAAAATTGGTGGAGAGGTAGCTTATAAAAAGAGGGATATGGAGCCTATACCTTTTGGCCTTAAGCTAAAGTTTAAGGTTGCTGATACCCTTGTATTAAAAAAAGTAAGGAACATTTTTGGTGGCAGAAATAAGGTTTTTAATTGTGGCGGTGCTGCATTTTCAGCGGAAATTTCCGAGTTCTTTTTTAAGTGCGGGGTTTTGCTTCTGCAGGGTTATGGCATGACAGAGTGTTTTGTAATAAGCGTTGCCAATCCTGAGCACAACAAGTTTGGAACATGTGGTCCTGTTGTTCCGCTTATGAATGTAAGAATTTCCAGTGAAGGAGAAATTCAGGCAAAAGGTCCAAGCATGACACAGGGATACTGGAACAAACCCGAGTTGACAAAGGAGCTTTTTACTGCTGATGGCTGGCTTAAAACAGGTGATATTGGAGAAATTGATAAAGAAGGCTATGTAACAATAACTGACAGACTAAAGGATATGTTCAAAACCTCTGGCGGGAAATACGTAGCGCCTCAACAGATAGAGACTTTGTTAAAGGACGATATCATGTTTGATCAGGTTGCTGCAGTTGGGGATGGCAGAAAATTTGTTTCAGCCCTTATTGTTCCAAGCTTTGAGCAGCTGGAAAACTATGCAAAGAATAATGATATTTCCTATATCTCAAGAGAAGAGCTGGTGAAAAATCCTCAGGTTATTAAGCTTTATGAGGATATTATAGAGGAAAGAACTTCTTCCCTGGGACAGGTTGAAAAGGTGAAAAAATTTACTCTTCTTACTGAAGAGTTTACCCAGGAAACAGGTGAGCTTACAGCAACTTCCAAGATTAAAAGAAAAGTTGTGAATGATAAATATAAAAATGTAATTGATTCAATGTATAAGGAATAAAATTCAATATAAAATAATTATTCTCTTAAATTTATCAGTCCTCTCTAAAATTATAGAGGGGACTGTTTTTTATCTCCATATACTTTTCATTTTTACAATTTCCCGGCCTTCTGGTGATTTAGAAATGCTGTGTATAAAAGTTTTATTAGCACTGTTAAGTGGTGCTGTATTTACAGTGAGTATGTCCCCGCAATTTCCTTCAGAGCGGAAGTTTATATCAATTTCATAAAGCTTTGAGGATTCATAAATATTTTTGGGAATTGTGTCCAGGCACCAGTCTATATATTTTACGTTATTAATATGTCTGTAAAGATCACAGTGTGAGTAGGATGCAGTTATTGATGAGGTAAATTCAGGATTAACAGGGCTTTCAAGTTTTTCAAAAACATGGGGTAAAGGTGTTTCTTTGTCAAGGGTTTCTACATTTGAAATATCTATATCAATATTGGCACCGCTTCTTTTTGAAAGGTTAAAGGGCAAAGCAGAGTTGATTGCAAGCCCCAGGGTTTCACCCTTGTCAGATTCTATGATAAAATTTCGTATGGCATACCTGTTTGTAATAGGAGAAATCCATGTATGTATTATTACTCTCTCCTTCCATAAAGGGTAGCGCAGCATGCGCACATGCAGGCGCGTAAGAACAAACACCAGATCCTGAACGCTTATGCCTGCTTTATCCATGAGCATCATCCCGTGGGTTATGCCAGCTTCCTGGAGATAGTTGCAGATTGCAGCCATTGTTGCTGCACTGTCCATTCCTGCATCATAAACCTGGACTTTAAAGTCTCTGGATATAATGGAAAGATCATTTACCGGATTTTTCATGTTCATTTTTTTGATTCCTCTAAGTGTATATAATATTTATAATTGGAAAAACTTTATTTTTAGTTTTTGATAATTTTAAGTTTTTTCTAAGCTGTAATTACTTTTTCCTGTTAAATTTAACCTTAATATTTACAACTTCGGGTCTCCCGGTTGTACGCACAGGCGGTCCCCATGTGCCGTATCCATTTGAAACATAAACATGCGTGTTTTTAATTTTTTTGTAGCCATGGCTTATTTCGTAAAGAGCCCTTGTTATGTAATTAAATGGCCATAGCTGCCCATTATGCGTATGACCTGAAAGATGAAGGTCAACCCCTTCTTTTGCAGATTCATCAATGCTGTAAGGCTGATGGTCCATAAGAATTACAGGCATGTCTGTGTTTGTGTTTTCCAGTATTGTTGCAAGGTCATTTCTTTTTTTGTCCGAGAATCTGCTTATGCTCAAATCCTCTCTGCCAACAAGAATAAAGGCATTTCCAATTACAACAGCTTTATCCCGGAGGATTGTTACTCCATGCTTTTGAAGGAAAGCAACAGCATCATTAACGCCTCCAATATATTCATGGTTTCCTGTAACAGCAAAAACACCGTGGTGTGCTTTAATTGATTTCATAATATCCCCATGGTTGTTCTTTATCACAGGCTTAAGATTTTCATCAAAGATATCTCCTGGGAAAAGCACAATGTCAGGGTCAAGGGTGTTAATTGTATTGACAAGCCTGGAAAATTTATTTGCACCTACAATGTTTCCCAGGTGTATGTCAGATGCCATTACAATATTAAGCGAGTCCAGACCCGGGGACTTTTTGTTTATTTCTAAATCAATTGTTTTTACTATGGGTGAGGAGGCAATTACAAAGCCTGTAAAAAATATTGTCCCTGTTAAAACTGTAACAGCTCCCATTAGTTTTAATGGAATGTTGTTGTTTAACATCCACTCTTTGTCAGGAAGAAAGTTTATAAAATAATTAACTGCTCTGATTAGGTCAATTGTCAGGGTAAATAAAACAGCATAAAGGAGAAATGCAAGCCACAAGGATCCAATGAATATTAAAATATGGTTGTCCTGGAAAAGACCTGTTTTCTCTCCAACTTCGCCAATAATAAATGCTGTAGCAGGGAAAAGAATTATTACTGAATAAATAATGCGCATTAAAGCTGACTGAGGCAAAGCCTGTAATCCTCTTATTAAAATATAGGTATTGCCACTTATATAGATTGTAAGTACTATTGATAAGAATGTTATCATGGTGCTGGTTCTCAAAATTGAGTCCTCCTGGAATATGTTTATTTAATCAGCACAGTTATATGGTAGCATCTGTTCTCTTCCTCATAAAACACATATATCTTGCCTTCCCTTTGAAGTTCAAGAAGCGTTTCCATAAGTATGGATTTAAGCTGTCTTCTCAAGGCACTACCCATTAAAAATCCTGTTCTTCTGTGAAGGGACTTTCTTAACTCCTCCTGTGCTTTCCCATCTGTTTCCAAAACAGGCATTTGCACATAGTAGTCATCAAAAAATATATCAAAGCATCCGCCAAAACTGTGAGTTGAAACAAATTTCTGGCCAAATAATTTCTCCTGATAATCTACAGTGCGTATTACTGATGATACTGCAATTTTTACAATAGGCAGATTTGTTTTGCGGGCTTGAAGTTTTTCCTGAAATCTTGAAGCCACAATTTCAAGTCCTTCCTTTCCTTTTTCTGTCAGGTATCTGTATTCTTTTTGTACATTATGAAAGTAGTAAAGATTTTCATTTCCTGTGTCAATAGATACAAGCTGTCCCTTTGCTATTTCATTATTTATATCCTGGATATTTTTTAAAGCAGGGGTGCCATGTTTAACAACCTGATCTGCGTGAGCCTTGAGGTTGAATTTCATTAGTTCATTTTCCATGTGAGGTTTGGCATAATCGCTGTAAATAGGGATGTTTTCAATAAAATCACGTTCAATTTTA
>JBBAGC010000099.1:0-6984 GCA_041655115.1 Spirochaetota bacterium
CAGGCGATACCTATTCAGCCAGCTTGTTTGAGTCAAGTCCAGCGTAGCTGGCGAGACGAGTTCTGGCGTCAGTCCCGCTGGCTAAGCGCGTCTTTTTTGCGTCGCTTTTTGTGACGAGACAAAAAGTAACAAATGGATAGCTAAAAATCAGCTAAAAGCTGCTATGAATTTATTCAACGCATTAGATTAATCGGCAGGGGCCTTGGAGAATTAGAATCTATAGGGTCAGAGCCCTATAATTTTAATACCATTTTTCCTAAAAATCACTAATAATCCAAAAATAAGAATGGATTTTCTCAGCCAATGGCTTTTACTGGTTTTAAATTAAACAGAAAACAATTTATCTTCATCATTTAATGAGGCTTAACCATGGGAATGGAATGGATTATTGCGCTGCTCACCCTGACTTTTCTTGAAATAATACTTGGTATAGACAACATAATTTTTATTTCAATAATAACAAACAAGCTGCCTGAAGAGCAGAAACAAAAAGGAAGAATTTTAGGCCTTTCCCTTGCGCTTTTCTTCCGTATAATTCTTCTATTTTCACTTACATGGATGGTTAAACACCTTACCACACCCCTATTTTCATTTTTTTCAACGGATTTCAGCGTGCGTGAAATAATACTTATAGCAGGAGGGATCTTTCTTCTTGCAAAAAGCACAGTTGAAATACACCACAAGCTTGACATTATACATGACGAAAACACGGAAATTCAAGCTCCTGCTGGATTCATGAGCGTAATAATGCAGATTGTCCTTATAGATATAGTCTTCTCATTTGACTCCATACTTACAGCCATAGGCTTAACTGACCAGCTCCCTATTATGATTACAGCTGTAGTTATATCAATGATAATAATGATGATATTTTCAGGAAAAATTGCAGAGTTTATTCACAACAACCCCACACTTGAAATGCTTGCATTATCATTCTTACTTTTAATAGGATTTATGCTGGTTATTGAAGGATTCCATTATGAAATACCAAAGGGTTATATTTACTTTGCTGTTTTCTTCTCTCTTTTTGTAGAGGTTTTAAATCTTAAGCTTAGAAAAAAAAGAGAGAAAATAAAAACATAAAAATCCTGTTAAAAAACAGGCTAAAAATACATTAATGTTTAAATAAAAATACTCCTTGACCTTTAAAGTCCTGCAGCTTTTTTTATAGAGAATCAATAGATTATAGCAAGCTATGAGGTTCGGAGAATATAATGAATGGTATAAATACGAATAAAAGCCACAAAACCTCCAAAGAGACTATCCCAGAGCTGAAGCAATCGCCACCCTGCTTTACCAGCATGGAAGGAAGGCTTATTTCATACAAAGAAGATACAGAGCTTACTATTGCCTTTCCTGTTCTTGGAACACAGCTTAATCCGGCAGGGTCAATGCAGGGGGGATTTATGAGTGCAGCCTTTGATAATGTTTTTGGCCCCCTATGCTACATGGCATCAAAAACACCTGCCTCATCTATGGTGCACATGAACACGAGCTATCACAGGCCTGTTTTTCAGGGAGATGAGCTTACTATTACTGCAAGAGTAAAAACAAAGGGACGGCGCATTGTTCACATGGAAGCAGAGGCCTACAACAGAGAGGATAAGCTGGTAGCATCTGCCCATTGTGATTACCTTATTACAGGATAGAAATAAAACCATCAAAGACAGATGGAATTATGGTCCAAAAACCTTATTACCCTGTATTTTAAGAATATAGACAGTTAAAACTACTGATAAAATATCAGCAAATGGAATAGCTGCCCATACTCCAACAAGCCCAAACATCCTTGGAAGAACAAGAAGAGCTGGAATAAGAAAAACAATTTGCCTGGAAAAAGTAAGTATAATTGATATTTTTGCCTTCCCTATTGACTGAAACAAGTTTGATGTAACTATTTGAAATCCCACAATTGGAAATGCAATCAATACAATTCTCATACCTGTTACAGATATATCAATAAGCTCCTTGTTATCTGTAAAAGCCATTGCTATGTACACAGGGAAAAATTCCCCTAAGATAAAACCTGTTACTGAAACACAGGTACCTGCAATAACAGAGTACTTAAAAACCTCTTTTACCCTGCGATAGTTTCCTGCTCCAAAGTTATATCCTGCAATAGGCTGCATACCCTGAGTAAGTCCAATTATAGTCATAACAACAAGCATTAATATTGAATTTATTATACCATAAGCACCTACAGCATAATCACCGCCGTATTTTACAAGGCTTAGATTCATTACAATCACAATAAGAGAAACTCCCACATTGATTACAAATGGAGACATCCCTATGGAAGAAATACCCTTTATTATATCCAGCCTGAGCTTAAAACGACCTTTTACAAAATGAAGATAGCTGGTTTTTTTGAAAAAATGAATAAGAACCAGGGTTAAACCTATAACCTGTGCAAAAACAGTGGCAAGTGCAGCTCCTCTTATGCCTAATTTCAAAATAAAAATGAAATAAGGGGCAAGTATAATATTCAGAGCTACTGTACCAAGTGTAATATACATGGCTTTTCCAGGATAGCCTGATGCCCTCATAATATGATTAAGCCCCATGTACATATGCATAAATACATTACCCACAAGAATTATCTGCATAAATTCCCTGGCATAGAGCAGAGTGGCATCACTTGCACCAAATAAATAAAGGACTTTATCAAGAAATATAAGCATTATTACTGAATAGGGAATGCTAAGAAGAAGGTTAAGCATAACCGCATTACCCAGTATAAGAGACGCCTCATCCTCTTTTTTTTCACCCAGGCGTATTGAAACCAGAGCTGCTGATCCAGCGCCAACAAGTGCACCCAGGGCTATCCCCAGATTCATCAAGGGCAGAGTAAGCGCAAGCCCTGATATTGCAAGTGCACCAACCCCCTGGCCTATAAATATTCGATCTATTATATTATAGGCAGACATTGCAGTCATTGCTGTAATAGCTGGCAGAGAATATTCTATGAGAAGACTTAATATTTTTTTATTTCCCAATGTATGGGGAGATTTTCTTTGCTTCATTATTTTACCTTTTATAAACAAGAGTTGCAAAAAGCATTGCGAGGGCAAACATTTTTTTTTATTGATAAAAATTATTTGAAAACAGGTAACATATTCCGGACAAAATATTTATGTCTATCTATTTTTAATGGGTTATAAACAATTCATGTTTTTAAATTAGAGGTTTTCCTCTATATTTTTCAACAGACCTTTAAGCATTCCTTCAACAATTTCGTGCGAATATTCATCATCAGGGTGAGGCTCATCTCCGGGCTTCTGAAAATAGGGTCTTTCATTATTAATCTGCCCCCATTTAAAATCCACTTCCCTTGTAAGCTCATATAATAATTCGCGGTTATCAATAAAGGATTTAATAAGATTATGCAGATATTCCAGAGGCTTTTCAATTGATTCTGCAATTCTTATTCGATCATCTTTCACTGTTGTTTGAAGCACTGACATCAAAATCCGAGAAGAGTCATTAAGATTATTTCCTATAAAAACATTGATAAGGGATATTGTTTGATCTAACCTGGAAATGGGGCTATGCCCTTTTAAAAAATTTCCCCCTTCCCTTCCTATTGCTTCTGCTATGGAAAACTTTCTATCAAGTAAAATATCACGACGAATAAGCTCATCTAAATCATCCTGCTCTTCATCTGTTTTATTTTTTTCTGAATCTGATGTCATTAAACAGCTCCCTGCAACACATTTTCAATTAATATATATTAAAAGCCTTAATCTCTAATAAAGTATAACCTTTTATTAATATAGTCAATTCAAAATAATACATATTAAATCATGTGTTTACACACTACACTAAAAGCCACAGTTCCATAATAAAAAAATATCTAAACAATAAAGCTTTATTGACAATAAAAAATTTAAAACAATTGGTTCTTACAATATTAGGATTGACTTTCTCAAAAGTATATTTAATAATGCTTCCTAATAAAAAGCATAAAAATAATTTACTGGAGAATTATTATGGCAAAACTTGAAGAAGTTGAAGGTATTGGCCCAAAATACGCAGACAAACTGAGAAGTGCAGGGGTTAAATCAACATCTGATCTGCTTAAAAAAGGTGCAACACCAGCTGGAAGAAAGCAGATTGAAAAAGATTCCAAGCTAAGTGGAAAGCTAATCCTTAGGTGGGTTAACCACGTTGACCTCTTCAGAGTAAAAGGCATTGGACCAGAATACGCAGAGCTTCTTGAAGCAGCAGGAGTTGATACTGTTGTAGAACTTTCCAAAAGAAGGTCGGACAACCTGTACAAAGCCCTTGTTGAAACCAATGAAAAGAAAAAACTTGTAAGGCTGCTGCCTGGAGAAAAAAGAGTCCAAAGCTGGATAGAAGAGGCTAAAAAGCTGCCAAGAGCAATTTCATATTAATTTTAAATACGCTATTATAAGCAACCCCATGCTGTATAAAATTTAAAACAGGGACTAAAAAATCCCTGTTTTAAATTAATCAAAATGTAAAAAAAATATAGCACATTCCGAAAAGCGTAGAGAAAATAAATAAAAAATCCCACTCCAAATTTAAAAATGTTTTCATTGTAAAAAATACATGACTTTTTCCTTTAAAAAGTATTGACATATGTTCACATATACGCTAACTTATAAAATATGAAAAGAACTATAATTTTTTATAGAACCAAAGATGGGAACTGCCCTGTGGAGGACTTTCTTGATTCTCTTCCCGGGAAAGTTGTTCAAAAAACCGCATGGGTACTTGAAATATTAGAACAGCAAGGAATGCTTCCATCTACATATTTTAAAAAACTTGTAAACACTGAGATTTGGGAATGTCGTATTCAACAAGGTTCAAATACTTATAGAATATTCTGTTTTTTCGACAAAGGATCTATAATAGTTCTTACACATGGTTTCATCAAGAAAACACAAAAAACACCAATTGATGAAATTAAAAGAGCAAAAGAATATCGAAATGATTATTTAATAAGGAGAAAATTATGAGTGATTTAAAAAAATATATAAATAAGCGAAAAGCAAACGATCCTGATTTTGCACAAGGGTATGACCTGGGATTAGAAGAATTTAAGATTGGATTAATTCTACGACAGGAACGAGAAAAAAGTGGATTAACCCAGGAAGAGTTAGCTAAAAGAATAAAGACAACGAAAAGTGCAATATCTCGAATTGAAAATCATTCTGAAGATATTAAGCTTTCTACTTTGATGAAAGTAGCAAAAGCGTTAGGGAAAAATGTTTCTATAAAGCTTATGTAAAATATAATTTTTTACAGCAATACCTGACAAAACAAAAACTTTACGCAGATCTATTTCAATAAACTACTTCAATTCTCCATTCAGTTTTCAATAAACAAATATAATTTTAATTGCTCTAAAAAAAAGAAACAGTTTATGAATAATAAACTTAACAATGATTAGGTATAATCCTGCCTTAAAAACAGGCTCTGACCCCTTGAAAGTCAGGATCACAATTACTGATTATTGCATTTAAAATTATACTTGCAAATATACTTGACTTACAGCTATTTATTCATTATTCTTATAACAGGAGGTTTCCTATGCCACAAATATCATTATATATTGACAAAGAAACTCTGGATAAGATTAAAAAAGCCGCAGCTAAAGAACGTATTTCAATCTCAAAATGGGTAGGTAAAAATATAAAGAAGATAATAAAGGAAGATTATCCTCAAGGGTATTTTGATCTATTTGGTTCTATAACAGATAAATCATTTGAAATTAAGAAATTATCATTTGAGCAGGATTCAAAACGGGAAAGCTTATGATTTATTATCTTGATTCAAATATATGTGTGTATTTTCTTAAAGGCTTATATTCTTCTATAATGGAAAATATAAAAAATATAAATCCAAATAACATTAAAATTCCTTCAATAGTGAAAGGCGAACTTCTTTATGGTGCTGAAAAAAGCAAACAGAAAACTAAAAATTTAACCAAGATCAATCAATTTCTTGAACCCTTTGAAATTGTACCATTTGATGATAATTGCTCAATTGTTTATTCCAGGATTCGTTCAGATATGGAACTGAAAGGTACAGGTATAGGACCAAATGATTATATAATTGCTGCTACAGTTTTAGCTAAAAATGGGATTCTTGTAACGAATAATACAAAAGAATTTGAAAGAATAAAAAATTTAAGAATAGAAAACTGGGTTGTATAAAACAGGCTTTGGCTCCTTTAAATACGCTATTATAAGCAACCCCATGCTGTATAAAATTTAAAACAGGGACTAAAAAATCCCTGTTTTAAATTATTTAGAAATGTAAAAAAACACAAATCAACAATACTTTATACTATTTCTTTATAAGCCCAACAATAAAGAGAAGTACAACTGCACCAACCAAAGCAATAATTATTGAACCTATAACCCCGCCAAAGGCGATCTTAAAAAATCCAAAAATAAACCTTCCAATAAAGGCACCCACAATCCCAACAATTATATTCCCAATAAGGCCAAACCCGGCTCCCTTCATTATAATACCTGCGAGCCATCCTGCAATAGCTCCCACCAGAATAAAAACAAGCAAAGATGTAAGTGTCATAAGACCTCCCTGAATAATAAAATTTAAAAGTAACTTCTTTTTCAGGAGTAAATCACATTTAAACCTGCATGTCAAATAAAAAGGAACAAAAAGAGCATATATTACACCTTAAAAAAAACCTTGCATTAAAAAAGGTACTATAGAAAATTTCAAAATCCTGCTTTATGGAGATTTAAATGAATAAAAAAGCTGTAATATTATCAACTGTGCTAACAGCCCTTTTCATAGCTCTTGCATTTATGATAATTCAACAAAAAGAAAACTATCTGGTTGAATATGTAAAATCATACCAGGACATGTCATATAAAATTGAACGTGATTTTATTGAAAACATCCCTATTTACAGCGATTATGCCAAACCTCACATGGAAAATGAACTAATGAAATTCAACCTCAAGGCTCACGCAGATCAGGTTGTTA
>JBBAGC010000100.1:0-6797 GCA_041655115.1 Spirochaetota bacterium
AACAAGCCTTTCACTGTCAGCAGTTGTATATATATCGTTTTCATGAAAGCGTCCAAGTTTTAATCCTGCATCACTGCTATGCAAAGGTATATAATGAAATAATGCAGCAATTTTATTCTGTTTTAAATAATCAATTAATTTTTGTCTTTCAGTTAAGTCTTTTGCCTTGAAATAAAACATATGAGCATTGTTTGTACATTCAGCCGGTATTTTTTGAAATTCAATTATACCTTTTTGCTCAAGGGGTAATAAAGAATCATGATAAATAGACCAGATATCAAGTCTTCTGGTTTGTATTTCATCTATTCTTTCAAGCTGGGCAAGCAATATAGAGGCATTGAGCTCACTGGGCAAATAGCTGCTACCAATATCTTTCCAGCTATACTTGTCAATTTCGCCTCTGAAAAACTGGCTTCTATTTGTTCCCTTTTCTCTTATAATTTCTGCTCTTTTAATAAAGGATTCATTGTTTATAAGAAGAACCCCTCCCTCTCCGCAGGTAATATTTTTTGTATCATGAAAGCTGTATGTTCCAATATCTCCAATAGTGCCTAAAGCCTGTCCTTTATAAGTAGAGGTAATTCCCTGGGCTGCATCTTCCACAACAAAAAGATTATGTTGTCTGGCAATGCCCATAATAGTATCCATTTCACATGAAACTCCTGCATAATGTACAGGCACAATAGCTTTTGTTTTATCAGTAATAGCTGCTTCAATTTTTGTTTCGTCCATATTCATGGTATCAGGCCGAATATCCACAAATACAATTTTAGCACCTCTAAGTGCAAATGCATTTGCAGTGCTTACAAAAGTATAGCTGGGCATTATTACTTCATCACCTTTGGAAATATTAAGTAGTATGGCAGCCATTTCCAGGGCATGTGTACAAGAGGTTGTTAAGAGTGCCTTTTTCGTTTTTGTATTTTCTTCAATCCAGGCATGACATTTTTTTGTAAATTCGCCATCTCCTGAAAGCTTGCGATTTGACATGGCCTGCTTTAAATAATCTTCTTCTAACTGTGTAAAATGTGGCTTGTGAAAAGATATCATTTTATTAACCTCTGTATCAAGTTTAAAATCTTTTTGTTAGAGATCAAGGGAAAATTTTATCTTAGGCAATATTTTAAAATAAGATCAATAGAGTTTTATTTATTGACCTCACCCCCTGGTCAAATGTGGTTCTCATCTTCCCGCAATTATTAATAAACAAAAAAGTCGCCAAACCCCCGGCGGAATTAATTTATTTTCTAAAAGAACTTTTGGTCGCCGCCCCCTTAAAGAGGGCTAATTAACTTGTTTTATTTTTTTTAGTGACCCTTTTTATATTTGATATGAAAAAAGTATAAATATAAACAGAAATTTATCAAGTCCCCTTTGGGGGATTTAGGGGGAAAGGGTTGAGAAAAGAAGGAATGAACTTTATTATGTTTCCTGATAATTCAGTATAAATTTTTTTATTTTATTATAGACCTGATACTGGATATGAACATGACTTAAGATTAAGCTATTCAGAATTATATAAATTAAGTTGGACTAAAAATTAAGCAGCAGTTTTTAACTGGAGGGTTAAATGAACAGGGGAGCCAGGGAGTTTGAGGTTATGTTTTATGACACAGGTGTTGACAGCAAAGCTACTGTGCGTTCTTTATATAATTACATGCAGGCTGCTGCTGATGAACATTCCAGAAGTCTTGGAACATCTTTAAATGATTTTGCGGATAAAAATTTAACCTGGGTTTATTCAAGATATTATACTGAAATTTTTGCTTTGCCCCGTATTTATGACAGGATTGTTTGTGAAACATGGCGTTCAGGTTATACTGGGAGTTTTGTAAAAAGAGAGTTTAATATTTCAGGAAGCAATGGGGAAAAGCTTGTTGCTGCTGTTGCTTCACTTGCTCTTATAGATATGAAAAAACGTAAACCTGTTGAAATTCCTGATTATCTTAAAGAACAGCTTGAACCTGCAGGGGGTGAAGCTATAGCATATAATTTTCCTCCAATTGAAAAAATTGAAAATTACGATTACATATATGATTTAAAAGTAAGACATGAAGATATAGATATTAATAGACACATGAACAATGCATCCTATGCCCAGATTCTTTTTGAAAGTATTATTGATCGCTTTGAAAACAGCTATGAGCTAAAAAGCATGGATATTAATTTTAAGGGTGAGGCTTTTGCAGGGGATATGCTTGAGTGCATGGTAAAAAAAACAGGTTCAGGAATTTTTTTACATAAAATAATTAACAGGGATGATAAAAGGGTTATTTTAAATGCAAAAAGTCTATGGAAAGAATCGGGCTGATCTTTGTTTGTCCTTAATATAAAGTGGCTATTATATTTTAGCTTATACCAACCTGTTCTCTCTTTACACTGTTGCCACATTTTCGGCACTTATAGGTTTCCTGTGGTGTGCCAAAATCAATAGATACATTTACAGTGTAGCCACATTTGCATTTGTAAACAAATTTCCTATATGTGTATTCCATTGTTTTCCTCTAATATAATTATCGGTATTTCACCTTGTTTAATTAGAGCAATTTTTGTTTATTTTAGTGATTTAATATAGATACTTTTTATCTCCTCCACAGTGGGTGTAGCAGGGGTGTTTAAAATATTTTTCTCCGCTGATTTTGCTGTATCAGTAAAAAGTTTTAGTTCATCATCTGACAAAACTTCCTTTGTCCCAAGCAGAGCAGAGATGGTGTTTCCAAATTCATCAATATCCATTTCCATGGATTTTAATATTGTGTCTACCTTATCAGTGCTGTCTTTAACAAATTTAAGGTACTCGTACATAAGAAGCCCGTTTGCCCGTCCATGATCTATATTTTTGTAGTAAGTGAGTGGGTAACCCATTGCATGGACTATTGTGGTACCTGTGTGGGCAATTACAATTCCTGCAAGCATAGATGCATAAAGAAGGGCTTCTCTGCTTTCAGGACCCGGGTTTTTTTTATTTGCAAGAAGCTTTAGCTCTGCACCTAAAATTTTGATGCTCTCAAGGGCAAAGGGTTCAATTACATCTGTTGATTTTTTTGAAAGGTATCCCTCTACTGAATGGGAAAGTGCGTCTATTGCTGTATTAACTGTGGTTGTATAATTAAGGGTTTCTGTGTATGATGGATCAAGAAAAGCCAGTACAGGAAATATTGAATCTGCACCTATACTTTTTTTATTTTTTATTTCATTGTATGTAAGAATAGAGTAGGGGGTAACCTCACTTCCTGTACCAGCAGTGGTTGGCACAGCAATTACCGGCAATGGTTTATGTTTGTAAATACCGGAAAATAACTCTTCATTATCTATGCTGTTTACAGCTAATATTGCTATTGCTTTTGCAGCATCCAGGGGTGAGCCACCACCTATGCCTATGATGAAATCAGCATTTTGTTCCTTTGCAATGATAGACGCCTCACGCACTGATTCAACAGAGGGGTTTGCCTCAATTTTGTCATAAAGATAATGCTTTATCTTTTCCCTGTTCAGGGCTTCAACAATGTCATTGTATGATCCATTTGCTTTTGAGGAATTTTTTCCTGTGACAACAAAGGCTTTGGCTCCATAAGGCTTTATTGCTTCACTGTTTTTTGAAATACATTTTCTTCCAAATACTATTTTTACAGGTATATTAAATATAAAGTCCATTGTTTTCTCCTTTAGATTTTCATTCATTTAATATACAATATTTGTTAATTAATAGCAATAATATATTTTATTCTTTGGAGTTAACCTGCATTGATCTGAAAACATACATCCTTAATTTCATTGCCCATACCTGAACCATTGCAAGGAATAACCTGGGAAATATTATCCATATAACAGGCACACCTATTGCTGCAAAAAGAATAGTGTCCTCAAGCAGGGAGTGTGATATTCCTATGTGATGGTTTAAAAGGTCTGCATCAGCACGGCTCAGTTTCCCTAATTCTGACTGCTCAATCATTACTGCTGAGCCATAGGCAAGCCCCAGGGTATTTGCCACTATCCATAAAAAAGTAACAGATTCAGGAAGCCCCATAATTTTCATAAGAGGTTTAAAAATTGTAGTAAGCTTTCCTATTATATGAAACTCTTCAAGTATTCGCTGTAGTATAAGCAACAGGGTAATAAGAATAAGGATCTGCACTATAAGAAAAAGTGAATTGTAAAGCCAAGCTTTTAATGCTCCAGCAAGGGTTTCAACAGTTTTTGTTGCAGATGAAGATGCAGAACCATTTTCCTGTGAAAAAGGCAAAAGATAGTTAAGCATTATTCCACCTGCAAAGCTGTAAAAAAGCCTGACCAGTGTAATCTTTATTGCAGATGATCCTGTCTTTTTTTGAACAGGTGTTTCTATAAAAAAATTGTGTGAAATAAGACACATTAAGGCTAAAATTGTAAGTTCCCGCAGTGTGAAATCCAGCGTGCTTATTACTGCAATGGCTGAATATATATTAAGAAAAATACTGGTCAAAAATACAAGAGCAGATTCTCCGGGCAGGCCTATAAGCTGAAAGGCCGGGGCTGCAAGTGCTGCTGCTGTTTCCAGGAGCCCTGTAAATTTTAAAAGGGTCATTACAAGGGATACTGGAATCATTATTTTGAGGAGAAATTTTGCTGTTTTAATTGCAGGGCTGATTGCACTATATGCGCAGCCAAGCAGACGATTGTAAAAACTTTCCTTTATTTTTTCTGGTGAGTTCATTGTTGTGCATTAAAAAGAAAGGGTTTTTTTGTCAAGGCTGATATTTATTGATTTTGCTCCCTGTCTTTTTTTATTATTATTGCTACATTGATTTTAATAAAAACAGTTGATCAAATTTTTGCATGTTTTTAAAGTACTTGCCATGGATAAAATAATTAAAAGTATAATTGATAAAATAAAATATAAAGGGGAATTTATAATGGCAAAAATAGAAAAACGTAAAAGACCGTTTATACTTTTTTCGGTTTTTCTTTCTCTTGCCTGTGCACCTCAAATGGTGTACCAGCCACCAGAGCATTTGCTCAAAAGTGATGCACCTCTGTTTGAAAACAGGGAAAATTCTTTTTTATTCGGTTATAAAAACAGTCGTTATATAAAGAATATATGGCCTGAAAAAAATCCTGCTTTTATTACTGCAATGGGGGATGTGGTTTTAAACTATGCTATTATGGGTGATATTATTGCAAATAGGGCTAAAAAATATGGCAGAGAGGATGCAATGAGGTATCCCTTTTCCAGGGTAAAATCAGAAATAAAGGGTATTGCCTTTTGTAATCTGGAAGCTCCTATTACGTCTCACCCTTTGAAGATTTTCAATGACAAGGATGAGATTTTTTATTTTAAATCACCTCCTGGTACTGAGGATATGCTTAAGTATGCTGGAATAAATATAGCCTCACTTGCCAATAACCACATTCTTGATGCAGGTGTTGAGGGAATGTTTGACACCTCTGAAAGGATAAAAAAAGTGGGTGTTACTCCAGTGGGGATTGGCAATAATATAACAGAGGCTCTTGAGCCTGTGTTTCTGTGGCACAGGGGCACGCGAATTGCTTTTTTTGCTTTTAACAGGGTTGTTCCAAAGGGGGTATGGGCTGGTGCTGACAGGCCTGGTGCAGCAGGGGGTTCGGATGAAATACTCTGTGCTGCTGTTAAGCGTGTAAGGGATCAGGTTGATGCAGTTGTTGTGAGCGTACATTGGGGTCAGGAGATGTCATATGATTATCCTGTTGCTGAACTTGAGTATGAACAGGTTACCCTTGCAAGGAAGCTTATTGACTCAGGCGTATCCCTTATTATTGGCCACCAGTCTCATGCTGCAGGCTATGTTGAGAGGTATAAAAACGGTCTTATTTTGTACAGCCTGGGGGATTTTGTATTTGCAGGGAGGCATTCAGCTTCGCATAAAACCAGTATTATGGTACAGGTTTCTCTTTCAAAAAAGGGCGTTGATTCCTACACAATAATTCCGGTGAACATAAATCCTCTTGATATAAATTATCGCGTGGAAATTTTAACAGAGAATAAGGGGCTTCATGTAATAAACAGGGTTCTTTTGGAAAGGGATGAAAAGTACCTTGATTACTATTCTTCGCTTGAATCTAAAACAGCAAAAAATTAATTCATTTAATGGTAAAATATTATTATGATAAATCGAATTTTGTTAATATCAGCTTTATTGATGTTTGCATCATATATTTATTCTCAGGATGAAATAAAAACAGGTACTGTTAAAAATTTTAATGGTATAGAGCTTGTTTATGTTGAGCCAGGTTCATTTTTAATGGGCACAGGCATAGAGGGTGATCATGCTCCAGCAAGAATGGTAACTTTAACACAGGGATTCTGGATAGGGAAGTATGAAATTACACAAAGGCTTTATAAAGAAATTACAGGTATAAATCCTGCTTTAAACAGCAGATATGGTCATGGTGATAATTTACCTGTTTTTAAGGTGAACTGGTATGATGCTGTTGAGTTTTGCAACCTTTTGAGTGAAAGGCATGGCCTTGAGCCCTTTTATGAAATTAATAAAAAGAGGGCAGATGATGACAATAAATTTGCATTTGATGAATATAAATGGACTGTTAAAACAATTCCCAGTGCCAATGGATTCAGGCTTCCTACAGAAGCCCAGTGGGAGTATGCTGCAAGAGCCGGAACAGAGGGAAATTTTTATTGGGGAAATAATACCAGCTGGAATGTGTCAGGAGCCTATGCCTGGCATCTTTACAATGCCGGGAAAACAAGGTTTAAAGGGAAGAGATTCTGGTGGGTTAAATATCATAAGTATAAAAGTGTTGGAAGAAAAAAACCCAATCCC
>JBBAGC010000101.1:0-6779 GCA_041655115.1 Spirochaetota bacterium
AGAAATTCCATTTTCGCTGTAACCTGCTGCAAATCAGCATAATCATTATAGTCATTAAAATACCAAATCTCTGATGATACAAGCTTACCATGTTTTTTTGAATAAAAATAAACATGACCAGCATGCCAGTTTATATACTTACATGCATATTTAAGAGTAACAAGAAAAGCTTCCTCCGGAGTAGATGCAGCATTTGCAGCTGAAGCAACCTCCTTTAACAAAACAGCACTCTTTTCACTGTGCTTTAAAGCTTCTACTGCCTCATTAAGCTCCAGGGTTCGCATATAAACCCTTTCCTCAAGGTTCCTGTTAAGCCTTAAAATCTCCTCATCAGCAGCTTTCTTTTCAGTAATATCATTACCAGAGCTCAAAGTGCCTGTAATATTTCCATCTTCATCCCTTAGTAAGGTATTGTTCCACGCTATATACCGTTCTTCCCCATTTTTTGAAACAATGTAATTTTCAACATAGCTATATTCCTCTATTTCGCCACTGATTATATGTTTAAAATTTTCCTCAAACAGGGATTTATCCTCTTCTCTGAAAACTTTCCTAATCCATTTTTCTCCAACAAGCTCCTCCTCACTGTATCCTGTTACCTTGCACCCCATCTGATTAATAAGCTCAACTTCCCCTTTTGTATTTATAACAACAAAAATATTCCCGGCAATATCCAGATACCTCTGAGCTTTGGTGCGTTCTATTTCTATTCTTCTTTCAGCTTCAATCCTGTCAGTTATATCTTTTCCAGTTGAAACAAAATGCTTTATTTCGCCTGTTTCATCTTTTATAGGAACTATGGTTTGATCATAATAAAAAACAGTTCCGTCTTTTCTCCTGTTTATCACTTCAGCTCTTATAGATTCTCCGGAAAGAATGGTTTCCCATAACTTTTTGTAATGAGATGAGCCCATTTCCCCGGACTTGAGTATGCTTGCTTTTGCCCCAATAGCCTCTTCTCTGGTAAAAAATGTTATCCGTTCAAAAGCTTTATTAACATATTCAATATTGCCATTTAAATCAGTTATAAAAACAATATCAGCAGCCTGATCCAGTGCATCAGACATTTTTTTCATTTCATCAAGGGTACGCTGCTGATACTTCATGTCCCTAAGAACAAGTACACCACTGGCACCCTCTTCAATATTATTTCTATTCAGCTTTTCTTCATCCCTTTGCTCATAAGCCTGGCTGATTGCTGCATCATCTTCAAAAAATAAAACCACATCCGAAGGAGTATTGCCTGGAGTTAAAGGATTAAAATAAGATCTAATCTTAAAAGATTCCTTCCCATTCATTGCTTTTAAAATACCCTTAAAATGTCCTGCCATGCCACTAATAGCTGAACCAAGAATTGATTCCACATCTCTGAATGGAATATCCCTTATTGTTTTTCCCAAAACCAATTCACGGGAAAAGTTAAATATTTCCAGACCGCGATCATTTATATCTGTTATTATTCCTTCAGAAGAAAACCGCATAATTCCAAGGGGAGCTTTTTCAAAAAGTATCCTGTGATACTTTTCCGAATCTTCCAGTATCTTTGAAAGTTTTTTTAACTCAGTAATATCATCAACACTTAACAGGGTTTTAGTCCTGTTGTCCAGCTCCACTCTGTACACTGAAAAAAGAACATCCCTTACATGGGTATTTCCATTATGCTCCAGGGATATGCGCCCTTCAGATTTATGTGCAGTTTTTAATTCCTGCAATGCAACATTTACAATAGAACAGGCTCCACAGATTTGACACTCCGGTCTTTCAACCCAGTCCGTTTTTTTTACACTAACACATTCATTAAGTTTTTTACTAAGGAGTTGCAAAAACAGCTCATTCTCATTGGAAGGATTATTTTCATTGGAGTAATTAATATCTAAAATCTGCCCATCTTCATCTAAAAGCATCATAATTATAGGAGCATTGTCAAAAATCAGCTTAAGCACACTCCTTTGCTCCTCAAGCTGGGCAATTAAATTTTCCCGTTCAATCTTTTCACAAAGCCCTGCCAAATCAGATTCTATTATGCCACTAAACTCTGTGAAAATATCAGGAAGATATAAAGATTTATCAACATCACGAGTATCAAGTACGCAGATTGTGCCAAAGGGATCTCCATTGGGCCATTTTAATGGATAACCATAATAATAGGTCATGCCCAATTTTGCCTCAGGACTCTGCGCCCACTTGGGATCAAGCAGGGCATTTTTCACAAGCAAAGGCTTGTCTGTTTCAATAACTTCATTACAATAATGTTTATTATTATTTGAAATTTTTTGATGTGCAACAAAGGGATTATCCTCTGTATTGCTGGCAACAAAAACTTCAAGGTATTCATCAGTATAGCGCATCACAAGAGCAGCAGGAACAGAAGCAAGCCTGCCAAGCAAATCAAGAGTACGCTGCCACTTGGTAATAATATCTATAGTAATTTCAGGTTTAAGATCCTGTAAAGATAAAGCCATAGAATTTTCTCCTCAGCCATATATAAAAGAAATAGTAACAAACTTAAGCTAAAATGTTAATTTTATTTTGCAAAAACTATTCTTTTAAAATGAAATACTCAAATCAGCAATAATATAATTTATGCCTGATATTACTATTAAAAATCAATGTTTTTTCCAGATATTGGAAATATTTACATAATCCTTCATTAAGAGCAGAAGAATTAGATTTATTTTAATTATGTCATTTATGACATAAAACTGTACTTTTTTTAACTTTTGTACATATTTTTATTGTTTTTTCTCACATAGTTTTCTATATTACACTAAATCAGGTATAGAAAACTATATTCAAGGAAGGTTGCTATGGACAAAATTCTCAGAATAAATATGAGTGAAAAAGCAGGCCCCACATTTAAAGAAGAAAAAAATGAAAAATATTCAGGAATGGGAGGAAGGGCTTTAACAACTGCCATTATTGCCAGTGAAGTTCATCCAATGGCACACCCTTTAAGTGTAGAAAACAAACTGGTAATAGCACCAGGGCTTTTAAGCGGAAGCCTGGCTGCAATGTCAGGACGCCTTTCTATTGGGTGCAAAAGCCCTTTAACAGGGGGCATTAAAGAATCTAACTCCGGAGGCCAAGCTGCCCAGGTACTTGCAAGATTAGAATATGCTGCAATTATACTTGAAGGAATGGCGCCTGAAGGTGAACTTTATCAGATACTAATCAATAAAGATGGAGTCAAAATAGAAAAAGCACCACAGTATAAAATGCTTCCCAACTATGACCTTATTGCAAAAGTACAGGAGATCCATGGTGATAAAGTAGCATGTATATCTATTGGTCCTGCTGGAGAAATGAAGCTGTCTGCCTCTTCAATTGCAATCACAGATATGGAACAAAGACCCACAAGACATGCCGGGCGAGGCGGTGTTGGTGCAGTTATGGGGAGCAAGGGTGTTAAGCTGATAATTCTTGATGACGCAGGGTTAAAAAATAGAGAAGCAGCAGACCCTGAAAAGTTCAGAGCAGCAAATAGAAAATTTGTTGAAGGCTTAAGAACTCATGCAGTTACAGGAAGTGCCCTTCCTGCATATGGAACCAATGTACTTGTTAATATCATTAATGAAGCAGGCGGACTCCCTACCAATAATTTTCAAAATGGCCGTTTTCCAGGGGTTTCCGCAATTAGCGGTGAAACAATCGCTGATATTGAAACCAGGCGTGGCGCAAACCCCACACATGGATGTCATAGAGGCTGTGTGATAAGATGTTCAGGAACATATCATGATAAAGATGGAAATTTTTTAACCAAACAGCCTGAATATGAAACCGTATGGGCGCATGGAGCTAACTGTGGCATAGATGATCCGGATACTATTGCAATGCTTGATTATCTGGACGACAACTATGGCCTTGACACCATAGATATGGGAGCTGCTGTAGCTGTTGCAATGGAAGCCGGACTCTTAAAGTTTGGTGATGGAGAAGGTGCTATTAATTTAATTAAAGAAGTAGGAAAAGGCACCCCACTTGGCAAGATTATAGGCAGTGGCGCTGCTGTTACTGCTAAAGTGCTTGGCGTTGAAAGGGCTCCGGTTGTAAAAGGCCAGGCTATACCTGCCTATGATCCAAGGGCTATTCAAGGCATTGGCGTAACTTATGCAACAAGTACTCAGGGTGCAGATCACACAGCGGGTTATTGTATTACTGCTAATATTCTTAAAGTCGGCGGATTTGTTGATCCTTTAAAAACTGAAGGTCAGGTGGATTTATCAAGAGACCTTCAAATTGCAACTGCAGCTATTGACTCAACAGGGATGTGTCTCTTTATTGCCTTTGCAATTCTGGATCAGCCTGAAACATTCCAGGCTTTGATTGATATGCTTAACGCATTCTACGGATTAAGTATGACCGGAGATGATGTTGCAGCATTGGGTAAAAAAATTCTAACAATGGAGAGGGACTTTAATAAAAAAGCGGGATTTACCGCTCTTGATGACAGGCTCCCAAGATACTTTTATACAGAAAAGCTTCCACCTCATGATGCATTGTTTTCAGTAACTGATATGGAACTGGACAGCGTATTTAACTGGTAATAAAAAATTTAAAGAATAAACGGGGAATATAAACCCTCCCCGTTTATTCAAACAGGGTGACTTAACATGAAATATGATACGCTTCTAATTAAATGTCATAATCATTTAACAAGTCATTTTATGCAGGAACTTCAAAAAGGATTTTACGTTCTTTCAAAGGAAGGCAAAACCATACATTTATTTTTAACAGAAGATTGTGGTATCAGCGATGATTATATTTCCTCAAAGGTTAAAACCATCTTTATAAATGGCGAACCTGTAGATGATATTTTCAATATACAGATTAAAGAAGGCGGTGTTTGCGCCCTTTCCGGAGCTATGCCCGGTATTGTTGGAGCAATGATGCGTGCTGGAAGTCCGTATGCAACAATGCGTAAAAGTATATCTGCCAGGCCTGATAATACAGTTGAATCTGGGAAAAAAATTATTTTAAAATTAAAAATTTTTAATACTATTCTTTTTGACATGGGAATTAATTTCCTTAAAAAAGGAATTCTGCTTAAAAAAAACAGAATAATTGAACTGTTTTTAAAACACGGAAAAGATATATATGCAGATTGCAGGAAAATTATTCTTAATGATTCAATTATTAAGAAAGAGGAAATTGTTGAAAATCTTCAGAACAAATCAGATGAACTTGTATTATTAAAAATAGAAACAGACCATGAAAATTAAACTAAAACTCTTTGCAACTCTTCAATCTGGCAGATTTACTGAAATAGAACTTGAAGTAGAAGCTGGCGCAGATATAAATTTTCTTTTAAACAAATTTAATTTAAAACCAAAAGAAGTTGCCATTATTTTTATCAATGGCAAACACGCAGATTACAATACAAAACTGAATGAAGGCGATGATATTGCTTTTTTCCCTCCAATCGGTGGTGGCTAATAAAATTTAAACCTGTTGCAAAGTATCGGAAAAGTTTACTAAATTTTTTGTATTGCTTCCCAAGACAAAAACTATTAATGAACAAAAAATTCCTCAGGGTTCATGGCCTCCCCTCCTTTTCGTACCTCAAAATGAAGATGGGGACCGGTGGAACGCCCGGTATTTCCTACTTTGCCAATCAAAGTCCCCTTGCTCACACTATGACCTTTTTTCACAAGTATCTCTGAAAGGTGACCATAATATGTTGCAAGATCCCTGTCATGCTTTACAACTATCAGGTTCCCATAGCCATTGCTGTAAAATCCGGTTTGCTCAACAACCCCTTTTTCAGCAGCATAAACAGGTGTGCCAATCCTGGCAGCAATATCTATACCTTTATGAAACGAACCTCTTTTTTTAGTTATGGGATCCACTCTGTAACCAAATTTGCTGCTTATTCGTCCTGAAACAGGAATAATCATTCCCCAGTCTGTTATATTTTCATCCTTGTCAGGCAGCAATGGAACTTTGTCCGAAACATAACCTCCAAAAACCCAGCCTTCGCTCCCATCTCCCTTTTTTACAAGCAGCCATGGGGAGGTGATAGAATCAATTGTTTCCACCTTATCTGACTGAAAAAGAATTTCCACCTCTTCCTTAAAAACAAGTTTTGAAATCAAAGCACTGCTTTGATCATCCTCTGATCTCATATTTAAGGATTTTGTATTTACATATCCAAAAATAACAGGAGGAATTGCACCTCTGTAATGCACGTGCTCTCCGGTTATTCCAGTAATCTCCTTTTCATCAAGAGGCAGGGAAAGATGAAAACCATTTTTACTTTCAATTCTTTTGTTCATCTCCCCCAAAAAACCTTTAATCTCATCTAAAACAGCTTCTTTATTTGACAGATCCTTATCGTGCTGTTCTTCTACTCGCTTTTTGTGCATATCATAAAATCGGTTTTGAGCCTGTGACCCTAAAACCGATACAATTAGTATAAATACTACAGCATATATTTTTTTTAACATATTTTGCTCCAAAAAAAAATTAATCCTTAATTATACTTCGGCACATAAGCCCTGCATGTTTATCAATGCTGTCTTTAATATTTACAACTACTCTATAAAACAATAAAATAAAAAAATTATAATTATTAAGGTTTAAAAAAGAGTTGAAAAACATGATACATAAAAACCAATATATGCAAACTTAAAATCTGATAAAAAAATGTAACAAACCAGGCATTTTTAAAAAGCTAAAACAGGGGTGCATAATGATTAAGGTTTTAAAATTCGGAGGAGCTTCAGTAAAAGATGCAAACTCTGTACGCAATGTAGCAAAAATTTTAGGTCTTTTCAAAAACC
>JBBAGC010000102.1:0-6770 GCA_041655115.1 Spirochaetota bacterium
CTATCAAGGAGCCGGAAAAAAAAGGGAAAATAAGCATCCAGGGAAAGTTGAAATTATCAAGCCTTACAATGCTATAATAGGAAAGACCTATGGACAGAATAAAAATAAGGGCAGATGTATTCATCACCAGAGCTCTGCTGAATCGAAGAAGATAAAAACTGACAAGCCCGCCAAGTGCAATCCCGAAAAGAGCAATAGATATTACTGTTGTGGCCTGCAAATAATTTGAAACTATCATTAAAAGGTGAAAAAGCACTGCTTCAAGTGCGATAATTGAAAAAGGAAAAATAATTACAGCCAGATAGTTTAAAAAAATTTCAAAACTTCTTTCCTTCCTGATAATTTGTTTTTTATTGATCATTAATTAATTCCAGAAATATATTTGATTAAGCTGCCTCTATGAGGATAGGATAAACAACATACCAGAATATAATTTATCTACTGAACCAGCTTCAACTTTTTCATTAGTATTGACATAAATTCATAAAAATATTCAACTGCTTTATAAAGACAGAGTTGATTTGTTTTTTTAGAAATCAACTTCTTTTTATCATGGAAAAAAGAATAACCTTTTTTAAGGATAAATATATAAATGAACAGAGAGCTGATAAAAAAACTGGCAGACCATTTAAAAAATCGATCCCTTAACAGGGAAATACGGATTATGGAAGTATGTGGCACTCATACTGCCCAGTTTTTTAAAACCGGAGTTAAGGATATACTTCCCAAAAAGCTTACTTTAATCAATGGTCCCGGCTGCCCTGTTTGTGTTACTCCAAATAGATACCTGGACAGTGTAATTGAAATTGCAAAAAAATATAATGCTATTATTGCAACCTTTGGTGACATGATTAAAGTTCCATCTTCATATAGCTCCCTTGCCATGGAAAAAAGCAATGGTATGGATATAAGGATAATCTATTCCCCTGTAGAAGCCCTTGATATAGCAAAGGCAAATAAAAACAGGGAGGTTGTTCTTATAAGCGTGGGATTTGAAACAACAGCACCATCTGAGGCTATTACACTTCTTGAAGCTGATGCAAAAGGCATTAAAAACTTTTCACTTATGTGTGGCAACAAGCTTACGCCACCTGCAGTTAATGCCATTCTCAACAGTGATGAGGTAAAAATTGATGGATTCATAATACCTGGTCATGTTTCTGCCATCATAGGGAAATCACCCTGGAGTTTTATTGCGGATAAATACGGCAAACCAGGAGTAATTGCAGGCTTTGAAACAGAGGATCTTGTAACAGGAGTTTTGTCTTTGATAGATATGATTGAAGATAAAAACAATACAGTTAAAAACGGATATACCCTGGCAGTAAAAGATAGCGGAAACCTGCGTGCCATGGAAATAATAGATTCTGTTTTTGACATCAAAGACACTGAATGGCGTGGACTGGGAAATATTCCTGCAAGCGGCCTTGCAATTAAAAAGAAATACAGCCTCTTTGATGCGGAAAAAAAATTCCCTGTTACACCATCTGCGCCAAAAGAACACCCTGGATGCAGATGTGGCGACTTGTTGCGAGGCCTCATAACCCCACCTGAGTGCCCGCTATTTGACAAAGGCTGTTCTCCTGAAAGGGCAGTTGGCCCCTGCATGGTATCCAGCGAAGGCCCCTGCGCTGCTTATTATAAATACTGGAGAAAATAATGAAAAAAATTTTAGCTGGTCATGGCAGTGGCGGTAAACTCATGAATGACATGATAAGCTCTATAATAAAGAAAAAACTTGGGGATGACACAATTCAAATAGATGATTCAGCAATTCTGAACCTTCCCAATTCCAGAATAGCTTTTACTACTGATTCATATACAGTAACTCCTATTTTTTTCCCGGGCGGAGATATTGGAAAGCTTGCAGTAAATGGAACAGTCAATGACCTTGCAGTTATGGGAGCAACCCCTCTTTTCCTGTCCTGTTCACTCATACTTGAAGAGGGCTTTGATTTTGAGTCATTTGAAAAAATATTAAACTCAATGAAAATTGAAGCTGATATTGCAAAAATAAAAATTGTAACAGGAGACACCAAAGTTGTTCCAAAGGGTAAAGGAGACAAAATTTATATAAACACTGCAGGAATTGGAGTTTTTAACAATGCTCCTCTTAGAAAAGATATAAAGGAAGGAGACAAAATAATTGTAAGCGGTACAGTGGGAGATCACGGTATAACCATAATGTCTCTGCGCAATGACTTAAAGTTTTCCAGCAATCTTAAATCAGACTGTGCATCCTTAAATGATATGATAGGCACTATTTCCACGAAATACCAAAGCAGCATTAAATTTATACGGGATGCTACAAGAGGAGGAATTGCTTCTGTTTTAAATGAAATTTGTGACAATAAAAAATTCTCTGCGTCAATAGATGAAGATGCTGTACCTGTACAAAATGAAGTAAAGGGAATATGCGATCTTTTAGGTCTTGATCCATTATACATTGCAAATGAAGGTAAAATTATTATTGTTGCAGATGAAAAAGATGCCAATCATATTGTTGAAGAGTTAAAAAAACATCATCTGGGCATAAATGCAGCTGTTATAGGAACCATAGACAATGCCTATCCGGGAAAAGTTTATTTAAACACCTTTATAGGAGGGAAGCGTTTTCTTCCTCTCCTGATTGAGGAACAGCTTCCCAGAATCTGCTGATAAAACAGGGGTTATTTTAAAAACAACAAGTTCAAAAGGAGAAAAACATGTGCCTTGCAATACCAATGGAAATAAAAAGCATTGAAGGAAACTATGCCACTGCTAAAGCTAATGGTGTTGAAACAACTGTTAATTGTGCTATGATTCCTGAAATTAAAGAAGGCGATAAGGTTCTTGTTCACGCAGGTTTTATTATTGAAAAGCTTGATGCCAGGGAAGCAGAAAATATAGAAGCAGCCTGGGAAGAGTATTATCGCATACTTGAAAATGATGGAATAAAATGAAAACAAGTCATACATTATCTTTTTATGTAAGCCTTCATGATACAGGGCCTGGTGGGATTATTAAAATTCCCTCTATTTTCAACTGCTTCCAGACACTTGCTGCTGCACACACAAATACCATTGGTTTTGGCGGAGTAGACGTACTTGCAAAGGGATACACATGGGTAATATCAAGGTACAGGCTTTCCATTTTAAGGCTTCCTTCTCTTTTTGAAAAATTTACTGCTACAACATGGAGATTCGGTGAAATAAACCACTATGCAATAAGAGAATTTCTTGTTAAAGATCATAAGGATAATATAATAATAAAAGGCACCAGCTCATGGATACTTTTGAACACTGCTAAAAGAGAACCAGTTACTCCTTCCCGGCTGTTCCCGGATTATCCACTCATCCAGGAAAGGGCTCTTGAAGAAAACTTCGCATCAATTCCCAAAATATCACGCCCTGATAAAGAAAAAGAATTTTCTGTAAGGCTTAATGATCTGGACATGAACAGGCATGTAAATAACTCTATTTACGCATCATGGATTCTTGAAACAGGAGAGGATATGAATGAAGGGAAAAAACCTGTTGATATTTCACTAAATTTTCGCGGTGAAACCCACTATGGGCAAACAGTAATTTCTCAAGCTGAAAGAAATGAAAAAGAAAATATAATTATTCACAAGCTAATGTGCAAGGATACAGGAAAGGAGCTCACCAGAGGAACAACAAGCTGGGAATAGCAACATATACAATGATCCTGGTTCATATTACATTCTATTAAAAAATTCTATCATTTCATCAGGAGACATCACATGGGACACCCCCCCTTTCTGAATCGCCTCTTTATTCATGCCAAAAACAGCTGAAGTTTCTTCATTTTGTGCAATGGTAACAGCACCATTCTCTTTAAGGCTTATAATTCCTTTAACTCCATCTGCGCTCATGCCTGAAAGAATCAGTGCAAAAATCTTTTCCATTGGATAGTCCAGGGCAGATTCAAAAAGCACATCTATTGAGGGCCTGAATCTGTTTACATGAGGACCGCTGCTCAAAGCAAGCCTGTATCTGCTGGTTAAAAGCAAATGCTTATTCCCTGGAGCAACAAAAGCCCTGCCAGGGCTAACAACATCGCCCTGCACTGCCTCTGACACTTCAAATGGAGTATGGGAATTAAGCCTTTCAGCCCATTGCCCGGTAAACCCTTCGGGCATGTGCTGTGCTATTAAAACCGAAAATTTTTCTACATTTATTTTCTTCAATAAAAGTTCAACTATTGGCAATCCGCCAGTTGATGAACCTATAAGAATAATATTGCAATTATCATCTATTAAAGACATGGTTTTATATAATAATTCAAATTTTTATTTATTTAAGGCTATTTTCAGAATTAACAGGTTGAGAAAGAGTAATTCCTGAACCAAATGCTGAAAAAGCATTTATCATATCAAAGGGTATGCCCTTTGCCACAACTGTTGAATTTTTTTGAGATTTTAAAATCTCAAAATCTATAAAAAGAAAATCATACTGCCAAAAAGCTTTTCTTTTCCTCAATGAAAGGTTATCAACAATATTATACATTTTTGTTTTATTCTCATTATTAAATGCTTCATTATTAAACAAAAACCTGTCCAGAGCATTTTTTCTTTCTTCTCCCTTTTGAAAAAAAGAGAAATTCCATGCTACTGCTGCAAAGTATATCATTGATTTCAGCTGGAAAAAATTCCCCTCACCAACTCCGGCTATTAAAGGCTCGGCAAATTCAAGAAGAATATCAGGAACCCGCCTTTTATTGAACTCATATAAAACAGATTCTTCAGGAAACACATCCAAAGGAAGTAATTCCATGTAAAACCTGTTAATATCACGCTTTCTCTTTCTGGAACCACCTTTCTGCATAGCATTAAACCTTCCATTAAAAATTACATTGCCATCTCACCAAATAAGTACTATTTGTAAAGCAATAACATGAAATTAAAGCTCTTTAAGCTGAACATTATATTAAATTAAGATCAAAAAAACAAAAAAAACAATTGAATCATTTCAGCATATAATTAGATTATCCACAATTCAACTTAAAGGATATCCCATGTTAAAAAGAACGCCAATACTTGCATTAATTATTACAGGAATTCTTTCTATTCTTGTTATTCTCATATTTGAAAAGGATGCCAGACCATTTACATCTGGCCAAAGCATCCTTCTTTATTTTATTGCATTTTTCCCGTCAATGGGAATAGCAATGCTTTTTGACCCCTACTCCAGACAGATTAAAAATATGTACAGCAAAATTAACTTTTATATAGAGGAAGAGGATCCGGCAGATCAGGTTGCAAAAGTGATGGAAGAAGAACAAAGGGGGCAAAACAATTAAAACTGTCCTCTTTGATATTGACGGCACCATTCTAAACTGCAATAAAGCAGGCAGAGCCTCACTTATTAAAGCTACCAAAGAAGTTTTTGGTACAACAGGCAGAATGGAAAAACTGGATTTTCAGGGAAAAACAGATCCTCTTATTCTTCAAAAATCCCTTGAAATAATAGGAATATCCGGGGAAGAAATTGCTGAAAAAACCGAAACCCTTAAAGAACGATATTTCTTTTACCTTACAGAAAATATAGAAGAGTTTGGAATTATTATTTTCCCAGGAATAATTGAAATACTTGAAATATTGTCTAACAGAAAAGATATTTTCCTGGGTCTTTTAACAGGAAATTTTAAAGAAAGTGCCAGAATAAAACTGGAAGGCGCTAATCTTAACAGGTTTTTTTCATTCGGAGCTTTTGGAGATGATGCTCCAATAAGGGATCTCCTTCCTGAAGTAGCAAAAAAACGGGTGTCTGAAAAATTCAATAAGGATGTTGATTTTACCAGTACCTATATTGTGGGAGATACCATATACGATGTACGCTGCGCAAAATACGCAGGTGCTGTATCTATTGCTGTTGGAACCGGATGGGGAGAAACAGAACATCTCCTTAATGAAAAGCCCGATTATTATTTTGACAACTTAAAAGACATCAATCAATTCATAAATATACTGGAGGACTAAATGCAGCTTGGACATGTAGCAGTAGCATTAACCATATCATCATTTGCACCTGAATTAACAAATGGACAAATAGAGGCCTTTTCACTTGAAAGTGTCCTTGTGTCACTTATAGCACATGAATTCCCAAATTTTGATGGATTCCTTATCATGGCTGGTCTGGCTCCTAAAAAATTTCATTGCACCTGGTCTCACTCAATAATAATAGGATTTCTTGCAGGGCTTATTGCCTTTCTTATAAATCCCGGATGGGGGATTATTTTCTGGCTAAGTATTTTTCTGCATTATCTGGCAGATATGCCAAGCAGCGTTGGGCTCCCCCTATTTCTTCCATTTTCACAAAAAAGATATACCTTTAATCTCTGGGCTGATACAGGATATTTTGGCTGGGTAAGCTTTAAAGGAACATATCAACAGGCATGGACATGGATTCTCGAAGGTGGAGCCTACCTTGTTTTATTAATACGCCTGTACCAGGTTGGTATATGGCCCTTTAGATAATTATCCTCAAAACAGCTGGTTTCAAGAACCGGCTGTTTCCTTTCACAAACACCTTTGAACTTATATAGAGGAAAAAATGAACCTGAAAAAAAAATATCATTATATAATTATTGGATCCGGATTTGGCGGATCAATAGCAGCCCATACCCTTGCATCAGCTGGTAAGGACGTACTAATAGTTGAAAGAGGGAAATGGCCTGTCAGAGATGATTCATGCTGGGATGAGGTAAGGCTCCATCTCAAAGATCCAATGTACAGGGGTGAAACACCCTTTTATGTAGATCAGAAAAAA
>JBBAGC010000103.1:0-6758 GCA_041655115.1 Spirochaetota bacterium
ATCCGGCAACTCCGGTTAATATACAGGTGAAATATGTCAAGGGTACTATCAGGAATACAGCCTTCAGGCTCGCTTCATATTGGGAATTATTTTGGTATGATGAAGCCTATGATCGAAATGCAGAATGAGCATGAGCTCTTTTGTTTTATTGTTAATTATCATGCAATGACCAGTTTGCATAATGGGAAAGAGCTTAAAGAAAATACGCTTGCAGCAGCAATGGATTTTCTTGCACTTGGTCTTGATCCGGAAAAATGTTTTTTTTGGGTCCAGTCCGATATTCCTGAGGTGACTGAGCTTACATGGATTTTATCATGCCATACTTCGCTTGGGCTTCTTGAAAGAAGTCACAGCTACAAAGACAAGGTAGCCAGAGGGCTTGTTCCAAATACAGGTCTTTATATATATCCGGTTTTAATGGCTGCTGATATTCTGCTTTTTAATGCAGATATTGTACCTGTTGGCAAGGATCAGAAACAACATCTTGAAATAACCAGAGATATTGCAGAGCGTTTTAATCATACCTATGGTGAAGTTTTTGTTTTACCAGAGCCTCAAATTTCTGATGATATTGCCCTTATACCTGGAACAGACGGACAAAAGATGTCCAAGAGCTATGGAAATTCAATTGAGATTTTTGAAGATGAAAAGAGCCTTAAAAAAAAGGTGATGAAAATTGTCACAGATTCAACCCCTGTTGAAGAGCCCAAAGATCCTGAACAATGCAGCATATTTGCCCTGTATCGCCTTTTTGCAAGCACTGCTGAAACAGAAAACATGAAGGAGCGCTACCTTAAAGGGGGCACTGGCTATGGGCAGATGAAGAAGGAGCTGCTTGAAATTCTGGTTGAATATTTCCGTCCATATAAGGAAAGGCGCAAGGTCTTTGAAAATGATCCCGGTGAGGTTCACAGAATTCTCCAAAAGGGAGCTGTAAAAACACGCGAAGCTGCATCAGTTGTGCTTGAAAAAGTACGTGAAGCTGTTGGTCTCAGTTATCAGGGTTGAGAGAATCGAGCCTGCTGATAAAGTTAAGCATGTGTTGAGGTAATTCCGCCTTGAACTTCATTGTTTCACCTGTAAAAGGATGAACAAAGGAAAGTTCTGTTGCTGCAAGCAAATGAAAGGGCACTTTGTGTTTTTCCCATTTTTTTGAATAAATTCTATCTCCAATTACAGGGTTTCCCATTGAGGATAAATGTACCCTTATCTGGTGGGTACGGCCTGTATGAATCTGTATGTCTAACAGTGAGAATACACTGTGATTGATATGCCATATTTTCTGCACAGAATAATCTGTTATGGCTTCCTTTCCATCTTCGGTTACTGTCATTTTATGTCTGTATTTTTTATGCCTTCCAATGGGTTTGCTGATTGTATCATTTTCCTGGTCGGTTTTTCCTGTTATTATTGCGCAATATTTTTTATACACTTTTCTTTGGGAAAATTCTTCAACAAGATGATTATAGGCTAAATCTGTTTTTGCTATTACCATCAGCCCACTTGTATCCCTGTCAAGCCTGTGAACGATTCCTGGGCGCATAGGATCTCCTGTTAAGGGAAGCGTTTTTATATGATAGAGCAGGGCATTGACAAGGGTGTTTTCATAATTACCAGGACCTGAGTGTACAACAAGGCCAGCCTGTTTTTTTAAAACAGCAATATGTTCATCCTCATAAATAATGTTTAAAGGTATGTTTACTGGAATAAGTTCAGTTGTTTCTGGTTCAGGTATGGTTATGGAGATTTCGTCATCTGTTTTGACTTTATAGTTTGGGCGAATTTCATTTTTATTAACAAGGATGTTTTTGTCTTTAATAAGTCTCTGGATAATGCTTCTTGACATCCCTGTATCAGTGGATGATGCCAAAAAAATGTCTATTCTTTCCAGATGATTTTCTTCAGGAACTGTAAGTGTTATTGCTTTATTCAAGTATATGCTCCAGTATTTTTAGTCACTCTATAAAGATTCTTTTTTTATGACAATTATTTTTAATATATTTATTTCAGAGGAATATGAAAAGGAATTTAAAAAACCCCCTTAATAAAGGGGGTCGTATGCACAGCATATGGGGGGATTGAAGAGTTGTGTATCTTTTTAAATAAAATTACCTTGAAAGGTTTTTAATCTCTTCAATAGAAAGTCCTGTTACTTCATTGATAAGCTCTGCATCATATCCTTTTTTAACCATCACCCTGGCAGCTTTTACAGCCTGTGCGTATTCTCCTTCAGCTTTACCCTCTGCCTTGCCTTTGGCAATACCATCCCTGCGGGCAACTTCAATGCGGGTGTTGTGATCCCTTTGCCATTTGAGGCGAGCTTCGTAGATTTCCCGGTATTCATCATTTGATGAAAATTTTATGTATTCATCATGAGCCTTTTTAATAGGATTGCTTTTTAATATATATTTCATTTTTTCATCCTCCTTTCCTTCATGTATAAAATACTGCACCCATTTATCTAAGTGTTTTTTTAAACCTTCCTTTTTCGTCTGTGGCTTTTATATCTATTATGGAAAGCTTATCATAGTGATATTTTTTTAGATTAAAGGGATTTTTTATTTCAACAGTGGAAATAAGGGGCATATCTGCATCTTCAAGAACTGCATTTATAAAAGAGAGAAGCAAATCCTTATTCGATTCTGATCCGAACAGGTAGTGTATAAATATGTCTGATGTTGCTTTAATATAGGGTTTCATAAAATATAAATTAATAGAAATATGGGTAAAAGTCAAGCCATTTTGACTGCAACCTGCTCTGACCCTGTTTCGCTTTTTTCTTAAGACCTCACCCCGGCTTTGCCGTGCCCTCTCCATATGGAGAGGGCTTTGTAGCATAAAATTTCATATTACACTTTAAACCTTTAGATTCATGAAATTAAAAAATTTAATATTTACAGAAAATCCATGCCATAATTCTCTTTCATTTGACGCTTCTTGCTACGTTGAAACGCACACATCCTGTGTGTAGTCCATAAGGGAGATGGGGTCTGGTGGGGTATTGAAGAGGGAAATACTAATATAGCTTAAATATTTCTTTACAGGATAAAGCTTATACACTTTTATAAACTATGGTTATAATTAAAAAAAGAATACTGGATTTACGCATATTAGCAGCTGGTAAAATTTTATCAGCTTTGACCAGGTATGAAGAAAAAGCTCCGGTTTTTCTTTCGTATTTTTCTACGGTTTTTTTTCTGGAAATTCTTTACTTTATGATTATGATTCTTCTTGTTTATGGAAGAACTGTTGCTGTTATTTTTGGTCTTTTAACAGCTTTTATACTTACCCTGCATGTAACCGGGCTTTTTTTTCAGAAAAACAGGAATAGAAAAATTCAACTTTTATTGATGGATCTGCATATTGCTTTTACAGTGGGTTTTTTAATAAACAGATTTTTTGGTGACTTTTCTCTTTCAGTTCCTGATCAGTTTATGATTGTTTTCAGGGGATTAACACTATTAGTGGAAATCCCCCTTATTGTTATTTTTACAAATGATTCTGTGGTTAAAAAATATTCCTGATACAGATACATCAGCCTATATTTTCCACAATTGCATCTCCAAATTCAGAACAGGTTTTTTCTTCTGCTGTTTCCATCTGCCCTGAAAGATCACATGTAACTTTTTTCTGGGAAATAGTTTTTGTGAAACCCTTCATAACAAGGTCAGCTGCTTTGTCCCACTTCATGAATTTAAGCATCATTTCGCCTGAAAGTATAAGTGAACCAGGATTAGCCATATTTTTGCCAGCAATGTCAGGAGCTGTGCCATGCGTTGCTTCAAATATGGCGTGATTTTCCCCTATGTTTGCACCAGGGGCAATTCCAAGTCCTCCAACAAGTGCAGCCAATGCATCTGATATATAATCGCCATTAAGGTTTGGAGCTGCAATTACATCATAGTGCTGGGGTCTTATTATTATTTCCTGGAAAAGGGCATCAGCTATGCGATCTTTTATTAAGACTTTATCCTCCGGCTGTTTCCAGTTGTATTTTTCACCAAGCTCTTTTTCTGTAATTGTATAATTGGAAAATTCCTCTGCTGCAACTTCATAGCCCCAGTCTTTGAATGCACCTTCAGTGAATTTCATAATATTTCCCTTATGCATTATTGTTACTGATTTACACCTGTGATCAATGGCGTGCTGGATTGCGCTTCTGAAAAGATTTTTTGTATTTTTGGCACTTATTGGTTTTATACCAATGCCTGAATCAATATTCACTGACTGTGACATTTCATTGTTTATAAAGTTTATAACTTTTTTCGCCTCAGGTGAACCTGCTTTCCATTCTATTCCTGAATAAAGATCCTCCATGTTTTCTCTAAAAATTACTACATCAACATTTTCCGGAACCTTTGCAGGACTTGGAACTCCCGGAAAATATTTTACAGGTCTTATGCATGAAAAAAGGCTAAAACGCTGCCTAAGGGCAACATTTATGCTTCGTATTCCCCCTCCCACTGGTGTTGTTAAAGGCCCCTTTATTGCAATTTTATATTCATCAATAAGTGCAAGCGTTTCCCTGGGGAGCCATTCTCCTGTTTCTTTAAATGCATTTTCTCCTGCAAGGACTTCTTTCCATTCTATTTTTCGGGTGCCTCCATAGGCAGAATACACAGCCCTGTCTATAACTTTTCTGGTTGCATCCCATATTTCAGGACCAATGCCATCACCCTTTATAAAGAGTATTATAGGCTGATCTGGTACTATTATCTGGTTATTGGAGTATTCAATTTTCTTGGATAACATTTTTACCTCTTTAAATTTTTTCAATTGATATTACAGGAAATTTTTCAGTTCGCTGGATTTTCTTGATTCAGTTGCTGGTATGGGAATCAGGTATAACTTTACTATACAGCTTTTGGTTAATAAAAAGGTCTACCAGATCCGGGTCAAGCTTATTTTTTGATGCTTCTTCCTGAAGTATATGGAGAACTTTTTCCAGGGGTAGTGATTTTTTGTAGGGCCTGTCCTGTGCTGTGAGTGCATCAAATATATCTGCTATGGACATTATTCTGGCCTGAAGCGATATTGATTCTCTTCCTTTTAGTCCGTCAGGGTATCCTGAACCATCAAGCATTTCATGGTGTCTTAATGCTATTTCAGGAATGTTTTTGTATTCAGGTGGCCATGGTATTTTACTTACAAATTTGTATGTTTCAATAACATGGCTTTCAATCTCTTTTCTTTCAAGGGGGTTAAGGCTTCCTTTGTTTATTTTAAGGTTAAAGTGATCATCTTTTGTAAGGATTTCAATATTTTCTCCTGAGATGTTTTTACATTCAATATTGTTTATTTTTTCCAGAATTTTAGAAAGGATTTCTTCAGGATTTTCTTCTGTAATGGTTGGTTCATTTAACTGTAAAAGTTTATTTTTAATTTCATTTATATCAGAAAGGAGTGCATTTTTTTCCTGTTTAAGTCTGCGAATGGTTTCCATTCCTTCCTGGGGACTTGACAGCCCGTGCATTAATATTTCTTTTCCTTTTGAAGTGTACTTTAGCTCTGTAAATCTGTAAAGATAATCAAGGCGTAAAATTAAATTTTCCAGATCAGCTGGAAAGAGTTTTTTTGCTTTTTTGAAAATGTTGAGGTCAATGTAAACCTTTCCAAAGTCGTGGAGCAGTGCTGCAAATTCAAGTTCCTTTATGTCATCTTCAGAAAAATTGTATTTCTTTAAATAGCCATCTTCAACGCTATTAACTGCAATGGCTAATTCTCTGCACATTTCAGCTACCCGGAAAGAATGACCCGATGTTGCCGGATCCCGTGATTCTATTGCTGTTACTGAAGCTTTTACAAATTCTTCAAACTGGGTTTGTATCTGGTTAATAAGCCGGCTGTTTTCAATGGCAATTGCTGCCTGCCCGGCAATGGCTTCTAACAGGCCATTATATTTATCAGCAAATGTAACAACAAATTTATCAAAATCCTCTTTGGTTTCCAGCTTAATCTGAAAAGCTTCATTATCGTATTGGGTTTTTCCAGTCATGTCTTCTTTGCTATTAATAAGCTGAATAACACCAATTATCTGGTTTGAATGATTTTTCATGGGTGCAGCAATCATGGATCTGCTTATGTAATTATTTTGCTTATCAAAACTTGGGTTAAATGAATATGGAGCTGTTTTATTAATTGAGTAGGCATCAGGGATATTGAGAACCTCCCCAGTGCTGGCTACATAACCAGAGATGGAATTGGTATTTATATCCATAACAAATTCTTCAAGGGGAATAACTCTTGAAAAAGTATGGGAGTATTTGAACCTCAATCTTTTTTCTCCGTAATCGTCTTCTTCTACAAGATATATGCTCCCTGCATCTGCCCCTGTCATTTTTTTGCTTAGGTACAAAATAAGTCTTAATAGCTGATCCTGATTTTTTTCTGCTGACAGGGCTTTGCCTAAGTCAATAAGATCATTTTGATCCATTTGTGCATCTATGAGGTGGTTGTGATACCATTGCTGTTTTTGGTCATTTTCATAAAGCTTTTCTATTATTGAAAAAGCTTTTGTGATAATAAACTTAATTTTGTGCTCATTGGTTTTTTCAGTTATAAAATCAGCAATGTGATAAAGATGTATAATTTCCTGATTTATAAGATCAGTTTCTTCTCCTGTTAAGACCAGCTGATAGAATATTGGGGAATCTTTTACAAGATTCAGATATTTATCGATTTCATCATACTGTTCAAAAGGAATAATAATCAGTGTTAAAAGAGAGTAGTTTTCATTTTTATGAAGCAGGGAGTCTATT
>JBBAGC010000104.1:0-6735 GCA_041655115.1 Spirochaetota bacterium
ATAAATTCGGGCGTTGTAGCTCGCTTGTGAAGTTAGTTTTAGGTGACAAAACGCGGTTCACGAAATTCGGCAACAATACATAGCTACGGACCGTTATGCACAATCGGACGTAAACTGCTCCGTTACAGGAAATAATGGAAATAAAGCGAAAGAAAGCAAGAATAAATGTTAATTTCGTAGAAATTTCTAAATTTGGAAAATATGAAAGAAACAATTCAAAATATAATAGATGAGATTAAAGACCAATATATTTTTGCTGACGAAACTAAAAGACCTTGGATTATAGGGTTTAGTGGAGGAAAAGACTCAACCGTAATGCTCCAATTAGTTTGGGAGGCATTAAAACAAGTTAAAGATTTACATGGTATTGTTGGACGAGATATTTATATTGTTTGCAATGATACAATGGTTGAAAATCCTGTTATTACAGAATATGTTCATCGAGTTTTAAAACTTATTGAGCAAGCAGCGGTCGAGCAAGATTTACCAATTAGAGTAATTAAAACTATTCCACGATTGGAAGACTCTTTTTGGGTTAATCTAATTGGAAAAGGCTACCCTACGCCTAACAATGCTTTTCGTTGGTGTACTGAACGTTTGAAAATAAAACCCACATCGAGATTTATTCTGGAACAAGTTAATGAGTTTGGTGAGGCTGTTATTCTAATCGGAACAAGAACTTCGGAATCTGCAAATCGTGCAAGATCAATGAAAAAGCACACTGTTAAAGGTGAACGTTTATCGAAACACCCTACTCAGGCTAATACATATATGTATGCTCCAATTAGACATTTAATGTTAGAAGAAGTTTGGTATATTATCAATGTTATGCCATCTCCTTGGGGAGCTGATAATAGTGAGCTTTTCCAAATCTATTCAGATGCAAGTGCTGATGATTATGAATGCCCAACTGTTGTAACAGACGATAAACACAAATCATGTGGACAAAGTAGATTTGGTTGTTGGGTTTGTACCGTTGTTAAAGAAGATAAATCAATGACAGCATTAATTGAAAATGGATTGACTTGGTTAACCCCGTTATTAAAATTAAGAAATGAATTAGCGGAAGAAAGAAATATCATTGAAAATCGAATGCCACAAAGAAGAAACGGGACAGATGCAGTTAATGGTATGGGACCATATACACCAAAGTACCGAGCATCTGTTTTGAAAAGACTTTTTGAAACACAAAAAGAGGTTCAAAAACACAAACCACATATTGAATTAATTACTAATCAAGAATTGATTGCGATACAAACGATTTGGTATCGTGACTTTGTTTTTGATTATAAAGTATCTGAATTATATCAAGAAGCTTATAAAACTGAAATAGATATGCGAGACCAGAACGAAAAAAAAGAAAAAGAATTAGAGTTACTTAAAGAAACTTGTGAAGAAAACCCGAATAACTTCGAGTTGATTCAAGAACTTTTAACCCTGCAAAAAAACAAATCTCTGCTCAACAGAAAAAGAGGGTTGAAAGATGACATAGAGACAAGAATTGAGGAACATCTAAAAAAAGAAACTAAATAATGTTCATAAAAGAAATAGAACTTAATAATTTCCGAATTTATAAAGGCAAAAATAAGATTAACTTATTACCAACTGAAAATAGAAATATAATTGTAGTAAGTGGTAAAAATGGATTTGGTAAAACAACTTTCTTAATGTCTTTAGTATGGTGTTTATATGGAAGGCAAATGGAAAAAGTTGATGAATTGTATCAAAAGGAAATAGCCGACAAAGGTGGTTATGGTAAATACATTGGGAATAGTTTAAACCGATTAGCCAAATCAGAAGGAGAAACAAAATTTTCTGTTTCCGTAACATTTACAGACGTTAAAATTCCAGAAATCACATGCCAAGAAATCAAAATTACAAGAACCTATGATGTAATTACAAGTGCAAGTGATAAAGTGGAGGTCTTGATAGACGGTTATCAAAATGAATTAATCCAAGATTTAACAACAGAAGGTAAACAGGATGGCGAAGAAATTTTCATTAGAGATTTTATTTTGCCTATTGAAATTGCAAAATTCTTCTTCTTTGATGCTGAAAAAATTGTTTCTTTAGCAGAAATCAATTCTCCTGAACAAAGGAGATTATTAAGTAAAGCTTATACCGAGGTTTTAGGTATAAAAAAATATGAGGATTTAAAAGATCAGCTTGAAAATATTCAAGATGAATACAGAAAAAAATCAGCAAAACCTCAAGAAAGATCTGAATTCAATCAAGTTGAAACGGATATTTTAAATAAGCTTATTGAAATAGAGGGAGTTAACAAAGAGATTGAAGAATTAAATCAAGAAAAGATTGAAAAACAAAGTGAATCAAATGAAATCCAAATGAAGCTTATTCAAGAGGGTAACATGATGACTTTAGAACAATTAAATGATTTAAAATCAGAAGAAAATACATTAACCGAAAAAATTAATGACTTACAAGGTGATTTAAAAGAACTTTATGATTTAATTCCTTTTGGTTTAAGCGGAGGGCTTTTAATGGAAGTTTCAGATCAACTGGAAAATGAAAAAAAATATAAGGAAGGAAAATTCAAACAAGATGATGTAGGAGAAAAAACAAATAGAATTCTTGATGAGTTGGAAGAAGAAAAGAAAAATTTTAAAGGAGTAATTGGTACTGAAATTAGAAATTTTTATGAAACTCAAATTAAAAGTTTAATCAAAAAACATTTCTTTTCTGATGTGCCAGACTTGCCTTCTAATTTTGTAACTCTTCATGATTTTTCTGACTCTGAAATGAATGAATTTAATGCTTTAATCAATAACTTAAAACATACATTTAGAGAAATATTCACGCGTTTAAGTGATGAATATTTGCGTTCAAAAACTGAAATAGATTCGATTCGGAGAAAAATAAGAAATGCTGAAAAAGATGCAGAAGACGAGTATATAGCACAATTAAGGAATGACAAAAACAAATTAGATAAGCGTGTTCTCACCATTGAAAATGATATCTATGATTTTGGCGAGAAAATAGGCTCGTTAAAAAATGAGATTAAAACCCTGAAACAGAGACAGGAAGAGTTGAGAAAAAAGTTAGATGACTCTAGAAAATATTCTGAAAAGGATGCAAAAACACAGGAATTAATTTTTAATTTGAAAGAGTTCATCAAAAAATTTAAAATAACTACAAAAGAAAAACTTGAAGAAAATATTTTAAGTGAATTAAATGTTTTAATGCATAAGAAAGGTTTTATTAAAAAAGTAGTGGTTGATATTAATCAAGCAGGTGACGATGTTGACATTAATCTATTCAATTCTAGAAACGAGAAAATAGATAAAGGCTCGTTATCAATGGGAGAAAGGCAAATGTATGCCTCTGCCCTTTTAAAAGCTTTAGTTGATGAATCTGATATTGAATTTCCTGTTTTCATTGACTCTCCAATGCAAAAATTTGACAAAGACCATGCGGAGAATGTGATTAAGGAATTTTATCCAAATGTTTCTAAGCAAGTTATTCTTTTCCCATTAATTCATAAAGAACTTACCGAAAGTGAGTTTGAATTACTAAAAGGTAATATAGGCAAATCCTATATCATTCATAATTTTAGTACGGACGCTTCTAAATTTGTAGAATCCAATCCAGAAGATTTAATAAAAACATATAACGAACTTTATGCAGATTAATATCAGAACATCAGAAGCTAATCAAGAAATTGTAAGAAAACTTACGGCTAAATTGCCTGGAGGTACGAAAGAAAATGTTATTGCTAGAATAGCTATAGGTTATTCTTTGCAAAACGGAAGGCAATTTTCCTCGTCTGAATTTAACTTGTATGACTCAAAAGGTAAAGAATATAAAGATCATATCTTATTTGATGTAAAACATCGTGAATTTTTTGTTGCTTTAATTTGCCAACATTATGGTATATATAAGACAAATGAGAACATCCCCAAATACATCAAATTACATATAGACCATGGCCTAGAGTTAATGGATAATTTATTTAGCACCAATAATAATTATACTTTCTTAGATTTTCTTACCGAACATTTAGACAAAGGGATTTCCTTACTTGACACTGTTAAAGTTGATTTAGGAGCAGTGAGAAATAATAACCAAAATATTGAAAAATCTTATTTCAGTGATGCTATTAAATTATCCATTGGAAATAAACTAAATAACCCAAAAGAAGAAATTATTCTTAATTTCAATGACACCACCTCTTATAACAACAACCACATTGCAGTTGCAGGAAGTTCAGGAACAGGTAAGACTCAATTTGCATTACAACTTTTAAAGGAAATTACAGAAAAATCAAATCATCATGTTAGCTTTATCTATTTAGATTTTAAAGGGTTAAAAGATGATGATTTAGTAGAGTTACAACCATTTTTTGACAAAACAAAAGCAAAGTTTATAAATGCTCCTGAAGCTCCATTTCCAGTAAACCCTCTTTCTTTTATTGACAGTATCAATGATGTTAATAAGCAAATGGGGATTGATAAATTTGTCGATATTATTTGTAAATATTCCAACATTGGAATCAAACAAAGGGGAATTTTAAGAGAGGCAACAAATGAAGCTTTTATAACTAAAAAGCCGGGCGAATTTCCAAGTATTTCTGAAATTAACGAACAACTTTTGAATATTGTCGGAGAAAAAAGAGATACTTTAACGGAAATTATTGATGAATTAAGTCGCTATGAAGTTTTTAAAGAAGATAAAACAATTAAAAACTTTTTAAACGAAAACATTTACCTTTCATTATCTGGAGATTTATCTAATTCAGTGCGTTTCACTTCATTATTTCTAATCATAAATTACATCTACAATGTATTTATGAATATGGAAAACACACCTGTTGAAAACGGATTCCGTTCAATGCGATATGTTTTATTAATTGATGAAGCTCATGTGATTTTTAAGGAGAAAAAATATCAAGAAATCTTAGAAAAGATTTTACGAGAAATACGTTCTAAAGGAGTTTCTATTGTATTATTATCACAAGGAATAGAGGAATTTAATCAACCAAGTTTTGATTTTTCTAGTATGTGCGAAATATCATATTTACTAAATGTCAAAGACAAAGGAAATACAAAAGCAATCAATAAGTTCCTAGGGTTCAGTGATAAAGATGGGACTAAGGCTTACAGAAGTCTTGAAAAAATTCAAAAAGGCCAGGCTATTTCTAATATGAAAGAGTTTGATAAAGGGGAGTTATTTGAAATTAAACAGTTTTGGCAAAATTTGTAGTTTACATTAAATATGAATTAAAACTCACAGGTCAGGATAAAAACCGAATGTGCATAACAAAAAAATTGGCAAAAAAGCGGTAACTATCTCCGTTCAAAGTTTTGTTTAAAATTGAAGTTTTTCACTCGCTTTAAAAGCTATAAATAAAAGTCCGCTTCTTCGCCAATTTTCAACCCGTTAGGCACAAATTAAAAGAAACTGAAATATTTACATAAAAATGAGTAGAAAAATAGTTCTTTACAAACGAAAAACAGCAATAATTTTTACAGATTGCTTACTTTTTTCATTAGGATTAAGTATTTATGGAGTGAGTTTTTTTAAATACCATTGGTCTATAGGGGTTGTGACATTTATTGGATTACTTTTAGGATTCTTTTATTCATTTTTTTCATTTCGAATTTTTAGATATGTCATGAGTATTGTATTTTCTCTTTTTTATGCTGGAATTTTCGCATTTATTGGAGCTTCAATTGATAAAGAAAATTCAACGACTCCAGCTATTGTTTTTGGAATTTTAGCTTTTGCTATAAGTTTATATTTACATAAAGACCATTTTAGCTTCCTTAAAGGTGCAAAATATTATGAATATGATAAATACTAGTAAATAAAAATGATAAAAGAAAAAATAAAAGAATTATTAAGTATTGTTTCTGAACTTCAAGAAAAATATAAAGAAACAAATAAAAAATTCACTTTAGATGGTCGTTTAGTTGGTGATTTAGGTGAAATACTTGCTATGGAACAATATCAAATTAAACTATTTGATAAGGTTGAGAAAAAATATGATGCTATAACGGAATACGACCAAAAAAAAATTCAAATAAAAACAACTATGCATAATTCTGTTTGGTATCCTCGAGACTATCATCCAGAAAGATTATTAGCGATTGAAATAACAAAATCAGGAGATTTAATAGAATTGTATAATGGAGAAACTTCTCCATTTATTGAGTATTTAAATCAAAATCGAAAGAGTAATCCAAATTATAATTATTATACAATTACTAAACAAACATTAAAAACATTAAACGAAAAAGTTGATAAAAACACAAAAATAAAAAAACGATAATCTGTGCCTAACAGTACCTATGTATTATTGCCGAAACCTAATAAATTCGGGCGTTGTAGCTCGCTTGTGAAGTTAGTTTTAGGTGACAAAACGCGGTTCACGAAATTCGGCAACAATACATAGCTACGGACCGTTAGGTGCAACCCTGTCGAACATCCGTACATAAATCGACAACACTCTAAAAAATCAAACTCATTTAACTTTTATAGTCAGTTGAAATTTATTTCAATAAAATAATTGATTATTAAATTCTTTATCGTAATATTGCAATATAGAAATAAAGAAATGGAAATAGAACAAACAAAACCAAAGGATTTTACAGACAGCCAACACGAAATTGCTCACATTATAAAAGCGTTGGGACATCCTGCCCGAGTGGCTATCATAGAATATTTATTATCAGTTGACACTTGTATCTGCGGAGATATTGTTGATGTACTTCCTTT
>JBBAGC010000105.1:0-6705 GCA_041655115.1 Spirochaetota bacterium
TCATTTATTCTTTTTAATCTTGCCGGATTTAATTTTTTTCATGTTATTGTTTTTATCAAGGAGATAGAGATTATCTCCCTCCATAACAACAATTGGAAGATTTCTCCGGAAGTTCTTCCGTTTGATATAATCAGGAGCTTTTTCAAGCATCTTTTGTGAAAAATTTCCTTTATCTTTTGTTTTGTTCATATTCATAACCTCCTGTCTTCTACTCACTGTTCACATTTCACTTTTTCCTAGTATAATTATTTCTCTAAGTATAAGTGTCTCCTTATTAAATTGAAAGGGTAAAGGATAAAGTTCAACTTTTTTCTATACCTTTAATTATTTCGACTTTCAACTATCCTCTTCCCATTAAAAAAAATTAAGCCTCTAAAATCAAGCAATATTACTAAAACATCTCCATTTGTAAATCTTCACGTTGCTTTTGTGGTTTTGTGATATTTAGAAATGAATCAATACGTTTTTCATCAATAATCATCTCATCAATAACAACAAAAAATCTTTTATTCCTTAATTTCATCATTGAAATATTATTTAATGTTCCTTCACTTTTCCCATCCCATATCATTAAACCAAAATCTGCATCATTTGCCATTTCAATATCTTTGAGAGTATAAAGCTCTCGACCTTTCTTTTTACTACTATTATTAACTTGTTTGGTTTCCCAATTCCCATAATTATTACGAATTTCATTTCCAGCATAATAAACAATTACATTTTGATAATTCTTTTTTTGTAAATATTTTTGTACAATCGAATCCACACCTTTTGCATCACCAACAAACACATGATAATCTTTTTTTATAATATTATCAATCTTGTGCAATGCGTACTTAGGCAATTTTTTTATACTTATAGAACCTGATATAAATACTCTCATTTAATCTGCCTTTCTCGTTTTGGTAAGAGTGAATATTGAAATATTTAAATATCCTTTTCCCTTTAATACTGTAGTAATTGCATTTAAAGTAGAGCCACTGTCATAAACATCATCAAATATCAATATCCTTTTTGCTTTTTTAATTTTTCCATCAACAGTTATTGCATCTTTTATTTTTTGATATTTTTCTTCAGTAGGGACATCTTTTAATTCATCTTTATTAGTTGAACCTAATATATCAGAGCGAAGTTCTTTTTCAAATTTTTCTGATATTTTTTCAGAACAAACCTGAACAGGTTGAATTTTTCGATATTTATTTGATGGTGGAACTGGTAATATGATGTCAATTGAATTAATGAATTGATGGAATGAACTATCATTTACAATTAATTCAACAATTTGTTCGAGAACAGGTAAATGTTGCCCATATTTTAACTCATAGAGAAATTGTCCCATAGGGCTTCTTTTTGTATAAAACATCGGATGCCCAAATTCATTACTACCTATAAATGTACTTTCATATGTATGGATATCGAATGCATATCCTTTTTCCCACGGCTCATCAATTGGTATCATTTTCATTTCTTCCTGTCAAAATTTATCAATTATTATAAGAATATATGAAATTTTAATCATCTTTCAACTTTAATCTTTTAATTAAAAAAAGCTAAGCCTCTAAAATCAAGCAATATTAAATAATATTCATATCCTTTTCTGTTAAAATTTAGTAAAAATAAAAATGCAATATATCTGACGCAGGAAAGTTGTAAAAGTGTAAGTAACATATATAATATATACTAATAGAGTATGAAAATTTTTAATTGTTTAACTGATTGTCCAAAAATGGGGAAGATTCAAAGGCTAATTACACAATCTTTTTTACACTCTCTTCTTTTTAATACTCTTTTCTTTTGTTGTCATACAATTCATTATTCCTGAAAAAATATTTATTAACAGCTTTTCCATAAAAATCATCAATTTTATTCTTTACCTGATTATCTGCAAAAATGGAAACCGTATAAAAAATTAACTGAGATAAATCTTCTTCTGTTATTTTACCCTGTTCATGCAACTTCTTAATAAATGAAATCATGTGTTTCATTAATTTATAATGATTATTCGTAAAACTATTCTCAGCATTATAATTATAATCTGTTAGATATTTATTATATGATAGCCATTTCATTGTATTGTTATTTTTCATAATATCCCTCTAAAATCTATTATAAATTAATATCAATAAACATCTAATGTCAAGCAAAATGAAAATATTTTTAACCCTACAGTTATTAATAGACATTTAATTTTTTCCTTTCAACTTTCAACTTTCAACTTTTAACTATCCTCTTTCCTTTCATCTTTCAGCTTTCGCCTTATTCACAATTATTGTCATTTACTAATGCAACAAAATTAATAGGTGGCAGTATCAATGATTTAGGTAAACCTGCCTTAAGCATCCTTGTATGAATTTCTTCTCTTATATAAGGAAATAAGATTGCAGGAGCATTAATCTCAGAAAAATCTTTTAAATCGAGATTTTTATCTTCACCAACAGAAAATAGACCAACATATGTTACCTTTGCAAATACAGGTTCTTCTTCACTGTTTATTATTGCAGTAACTTCAGTAACAAGATTTTGTTGATCTTCCGAAATTGAGTTTTTAACATCAAAACTTAATTTAATATCCTGTTCCTTTGGTATCCTGGGTTTTCGCTTAAATATTGATTCAACTAAAATGATTGAATTACATTTAATTCCCGGCTGTTTATTTTTATCCATAGTTCAATTCACTTTCCCATGATTGAACGGATTTTGAATCAACTGTTGAAATATGTGCGGAACAATCAATTTTTAAATCACTTTTAGTATAATCTTCAAAATAAAAAATATTAGATTCTTCTTTTTTAGCAATAATTTTATCCTTAGCAGTTAAAATGAATTCCTTATCTAGAAAGTAAAGAATTCGGGCAACATTCTTTATAGACATATTCTCATGACCAGATAAAATTCTTGATACATAACCTTTGCTAACTTTGAGTTTTCTTGCCAAATCGTTTTGATTAATACCTTTTTCTTCCATAGCTTCAAAAATTAAATTCGATGCTCTAAGCAGTACTTTTGTTTGTGCTAAATCCTCATTATAATAATCTTTGGAGTTTTCATTGATTGCATCATTAAAAATGTTATATTTTGTCATTGAGAACCTCCTTATTATTTTCGCAATTCATCAAATTCTTTTTTTATATTTTTCATTCTCTCTAATTCCTTAAATTCAGTTTTTTGCTCATCCTTATTAAAATAGTGCGTTAATACTATGGCTTTTTGATTTATTTTATCATAATAAAATGGAACACGCAAACCAGATTGAATATGTTTAAATTCATAATAACCGTCACCTAATGATTTTATTTGATTAGTGTTACTCCAGGGTCCAGAATCAGAAAATTTATCAAAGTAATCACTTAAAACAGTATACTCTATATTAATTTTATTTCTTTTTTTAATCCCTTTATCAGCTAACTTATTATATTTTATAGATAATTCTTTAAAATATTCATAAAAAGGAGAATTGCCATTTTTATTGATAGCAGCAATAATTGTAAATTTTTCACCTTCGGCAATCAAATATCCACCGTATTTCTTTTTCGGCTCATTCACAGATAAAGTTTACCTATAAGTAAATTATATAAAATTAAAGTAAAGAAAAAAAATTTCTTATTATAATTATTCACAAATTTATGACACAATATTAGAAATACGCAAAATTAATAGTATGAATTATTGGGAATTGTACTTGTCTTCCATTGAAAAGAGAAAACTATTTTCCATTTACAACTAATCTTCATTATCGCGCAACAGATACCTTAAAACAATATTGGCATCACAATAAACCATGTTTATCCTCTACAATTTTAGTCCAGGCATTCTTTTTCTCATTTTTAATTAACCTGGAATCGGCATATTTATTCAAAATCCTCCCGACCTTACCCCACTCCCTTTTAACAGATAGTGGTTTTCGTGAAGTAGTATCTGGCAGAATAATAATTTCAACTTCCGGAGAAATAATATATTTGATACAGTCTAAAGATCAAAGTTGAAAGTATAAAGTTCGACTTTTACCTATGCCTTTAATTTTTTCCTTTCTCCTTTCCTCTTCCCTTTTAAAAGCTACCTTGAAAGGTTTTTAATCTCCTCAATAGACAGTCCTGTTACTTCATTTATAAGCTCTGCATCATAGCCCTTTTTAATCATCACTCTGGCTGCTTTTACAGCCTGTGCGTATTCTCCTTCAGCCTTGCCCTCTGCCTTGCCTTTGGCAATACCTTTAGCAATACCTTTGGCAATACCATCCCTGCGGGCAACTTCAATACGGGTATTGTGATCCCTCTGCCATTTGAGGCGGGCTTCGTAGATTTCCCGGTATTCATCATTTGATGAGAACTTTATGTATTCATCATGAGCTTTTTTAATAGGATTGCTTTTTAATATATATTTCATTTTCTCATCCTCCTTTCCTTCATGTATAAAATATTGCACCCATTTATCTAAGTGTTCTTTTAAACCTTTATGTTTTTTATAAAATTTAGGCAGCTCTATAAAATGTATTTTAAAATGATCCGAAAGGGCGTATTCATGATTATTTTTTTCCATGGCAAGAAAACAGGTATGCACTTCAGGAAGTTCCTTTATTAAAATAAAATCAAGGAGATTAATGCATATTACCGGATTCAGTTCAACATATCCTTCTGATTCTTTTAACTGATCTGAATATATTTTTGCCCAGTAATAAAGGGAGCGGTTGGCATAAAATTCATCCCTAAAAGACTGGACTTCTATATCGTATATCTGCCCTTTTTCGTCTGTGGCTTTTATGTCTACTATGGAAAGCTTATCATAGTGATATTTTTTTAGATTAAAGGGATTTCTTATTTCAACGTTGGAAATAAGGGGCATATCTGCATCTTCAAGAACTGCATTTATAAAAGAGAGAAGCAGATCCTTATTCGATTCTGATCCAAATAAATAATGTATAAATATGTCTGATGTTGCTTTAATATAGGTATTCATAATATATAAATTAATGGAATACTGGTAAGAGTCAAGCTATTTTGACTGATTTTAATTTGCTCTCTCCTGACCTTTCCCCTATCCTCTTCCCCTACACCGTATCCATAAAAGTCTTTTCTATCCTGTTAAACAGAATAATTCCTGTAACAAGAATAAAAGCAGTTAAACTCAAACTCATAAAAATCAGCTGCGGATTAACAGTACCAACGCCAAAATATGCCATTCTGAATATTTCTATTACAGGCACAATTGGATTCAAAGCAATAATAATCTTATACTGTTCAGGAATAAGTGAAAGCGGATAAACAACAGGTGATGCATACATCCATAGCTGTACAAAAAATGGAAATGCAAATCGTAAATCTCTATACTTTGTAGTAAGGGATGAAATCCATATTCCAAAACCCAGGCTCATAAGAGCAAGGTAAACAAGAAGCACAGGGGTGAGCAAAACCATCCAGTTAGGATTAAGCTCTACACCATTATTCATATATATAAAATAAACAATTAAAAATATACTAAACTGGATAAAATACCTAATCATATTAGAAAAAACAACTGACACTGGTACAGTTAATCTTGGAAAATAAACCTTACCAAAAACTCCGGCATTTTCAATAAAGGTATCAGATGTTTTGGTAAGACAGTCTGAAAAATAAGTCCAGTTTACAACACCTGCCATATAAAAAAGCATATGCGGTATACTGTCAGTTGTAATATTGGCAACTTTCCCAAAAATAAAGGTAAACATTCCAGCAGTAAAAAGTGGCTGAATCACAAACCACAAAGGCCCCAAAATAGTCTGTTTGTAAAATGTAACAAAGTCTCTTCTAATAAACATCTTTATAAGATCACGAAATTTCCATAAATCCTTAAGGTTCAAATTCAAAAGCCCTGACTTGGGCTTAATAACAATTGTCCAGTTTTCAGAGGCTTTATTATTTAAAACAGGTTTTATATTCACAGTTATTTTACCTTTCTTTGATTATAGCTGCCATTTTTTCACGTAAAAAATTAACAAGCCTTATATTTCTCTATTCATTATTTCTAATTATGGTGTTTATTATCTTTCTTTAAATCCCTTTCATCAAAAAGCTTTATTTATTTCGTTCAGCTTTTACCAAAGAAAGGATATATTTACCATAATTTGACTTCTTTAGCTCTTTACCCAATCTTTCAAGAGCCTCAAGGTCTATAAAACCCATACGAAATGCAACTTCCTCAAGACAGCTTATTTTAAAGCCCTGCCGCTCTTCAATAATTTTTAGAAAATTGGCAGCATCCATCATTGATTCAGGGGTTCCTGTATCAAGCCAGGCAAAACCCCGTCCAAAGGTATGCACCTTAAGCAGCCCGTCATCCATATATGTTTTATTAAGATCTGTTATTTCAATCTCTCCCCTTGCAGATGGTGTTAAATTTTCAGCCCTTTCTACTACTGTGTTATCATAAAAATAAAGGCCAACAACTGCCCAGCTTGACCTGGGATTTGCCGGCTTTTCCTCAAGTGAAATTACATTTTTATCATCATCAAACTCAACAACTCCAAAGCTTTTTGGATCCTGAACCGGATAACCAAAAATAGAGGCGCCCTTTTTAATTTTAGCAGCCTTTTGTAAAATTTCCCTTATATTTGCACCATAAAAAATATTATCACCCAAAACAAGACATACATTATCCTTACCTATAAATTCCTTACCTACAATAAATGCATCAGCCAGACCTCTTGGTTTTTCCTGCACAGCATAGGTT
>JBBAGC010000106.1:0-6660 GCA_041655115.1 Spirochaetota bacterium
GAGAAATTTCAAGAGGCAGCCGTTCTATCTCTGCAATAAGCTCACCCTTTTTAACCCTTTGCCCTTCATACAAATTAATTCTTTTTAACCTGCCGCTTACCTTTGAGGAAATATTTACCTTTTCCCGAAACACCACCTGTCCCAGAACTTCAATTTTTCCTGAAAGCTCCCTTTCCTCAACTATCATTGTGGTAATTTTTTCTCCTGGCCTACCTGTAAATGCAGCTGCATCCTTTCCCCTGATAAAATCACCATCTGCTATTGCTGAATAAACAATTCCTGCACAAACCAGACCTATAAGAAGCAAAGCTGTAAACCTCTGCCATGACCTGTTAATAATAGCTGCTGCAAAAAAATCTTTTATCATCCCCTGTCACCCTTTTGTGAAAAATATCTTTTTAAAAAATCAACATCAGCTCCAATTGCAATCTCCAAAGCTGACACTGCCATAAGATAGCCTATCTGCGAGTTAAGCAAAGCAACAGCAGCCTGACCCAGCTCAATCTCCTTTTCAAGAAGGTCGTATCTTCTTGTGTCACCCATATCCGCCTTAAGCCTTTCAATTTCCACAAGTGATTCATATAGCCTGAGCTGCTGAGTAGAAATTTCAATCATGTCCCAGGAGTTTTTCATAGACAGGCAGGCAGATGCCACCTCAAGACCTATCCTCTCCCTGATCATTTTCTTTTCATCAAGAGCCCTTGACATTTCAATTTTACTCTCAAGCATATTTCTTTTATAGCCCATATCATTGAGCACATCAATTGAGCCATTTCTTGACAAGGCTCTGCTGTTGCCATTGCCCTCCTCGTTGTACCCTGCACCGCCTGAAAAGCTGTTTCCAAAAAACCTTGATGTGACCTTAAAATTTACTCCCCAGCCCTTTTCCCTTGGAGGAAAACCCTCGTCACTCAGGGTGTAATTAAATCCCAGGGACAGATCGGGTAAATAATAGCTTTTATTTATCTCATGATTTTTAATGCCTATTTCACTTTTAACAATACTTGTTTCAACCTCCTTGCGGGTTCGTATTGCCTTTGCAATAAGCTCTTCAGGGTCTATGTCCGAAACAGGTATTAAGGTAAAATCCCTGTTAATATCACCTGCTATACTTATCCGGGTGTGCCTGTTAATCCTTAGTGCAAGCCTGTACTCCATGAGAGTAGTTTCGTATGCGTCATTTGCTTCTTTAAGTTTAAGCTCTACCTCTTTAACCTTTGCTTCAATCTCCATAACTGCCAGGCTTGTTGCATCACCAAGTTCATACTCTTTTTTTATAAAGTCCCTTTGCATATAGGCTCTTGTTAAGGTGCTGTTATAAATTGCGATTGTATTTTTTAATCTTAGCAGATTGAGATACTGTTCCCTTATGCTTACAACAAGCCTGTTAAGGGCTATGCGATAATCATTCCTTGCAGCAAGTGCATTGAGCTTTGCCATGTCATAGTTAAGTTTCCGCCTGCCGCCATCATAGAGAATCATTTGAGCTTCTGCTGTAAGCCTGTTCACTCTGCTGTCAGGGCTTCTTTGTCTCACTTCGTCTGTTTGCATATAGGAGAAAGTCAAAGAGGGGAAAAAGTCTCTTAAGCTTTCTATTATTGATAAAGAATAAATTCCTTCTGTTGCGCGTATTTCCTGAAGGTCAAAATTATTTTTTACAGCAATAGACACAGACTCATTAAGTCCAAGAAGGAGTATTTCTTTATCCTCAGCAAATAAAGAGTGCGCCTGAAAATTTATAAATGCGCAAAAGAAAAAAGGTACCAATGGGAAAGTAAAAAATTTATGCTGCCGTATGTTTTGCAATATCATCTGCCCCATAATTCCTTGGAAAGTTTTTTTGCAAACTTTTGCGCTCCCTTTTTACCTGTTAAATAAATGTTACCTGAATTTGGTTCCATAAAACATCCCTCGCTTAACAGAACACCCCTGGCTGAAAAGGCCTGAAAAACAATTTTACTATTGACCTTCCTGTTTGTTAAAAACCCGCTTTCCCGTATGGATATAATTCCTGTTATTAAGAGATCTCCATTAAAGTTTTTACAAAGATTTGCTATGTTTTCAGACTCTGTTGTTGGATCGCTTTTATCCCTGTTTTCAATTATACGGCTTGCATATCCCATTTTAAAAAATTCAAAGCTTAAGGCTTCACAAAACTCGGCAGAGATGTGGGGATCAAATTCCATATCCCTTACCTCAAAATTATTTATTAATATTAATAAAGGTGGATCAAAAGAGGCGTTTTTTTTAAAATGCATTTCAAAGGATGAACAGGAACAAAGAACAAGCGTTGCTGTAAAAATGTATATTATTGACTTAATCATTTTATCTCCTCTTTTATTGCCTTGATTTTACTATCAGGAATACCTGCTCCCATGGAAATTTTGATGGCCTTGTTGATTTCCTCTATGCCTTTATCCTTAAGGCCCAGCCTGTTGTACATGAGCGCCAGATTAACACGCAGATTTAGAAGGGTTTCCTCATCTTTAAGAGCTTCAAAATAATGGTGAAGCGCCTCTTTGTATTTTCCCTCTCTTTCATAAATAAGTGCCAAAAGCTGCCTGGCCTTTAAATTATCGCTATTGCTCTCAAGGGCTTTTTGCAGTAAGTTCACCGGCTCTTCTATTGAGTCAGGGTTTGCCATTATTAAACAGCGAGCTTTCCAGTAAAGGGCGCTACTATGCATAGGCGATTTTTTCAGCAGTGAATCAGCATAGCCTGCTCCTATTAAATAATCTTTATTGTAATAGGAAATTTTGGTGAGCATAAGAAGCGCATTGAGGTGATCTTTATCCAGTTTTACAACAGAGGTAAAAAACTTTTCAGCCTCTTTAAGGTCATTTATGGAATAGTGTTTAAGCCCCTCTGAATAGAGCTGTGCAGCTTCATTTACATCCCTGGAGCAAAAACATTGCAGGATAATTATAATAAAAAATAAATTTATCAGTTTCATAAAACGCATAAAAATCCCTCTTTATTTAAAGGTGATATTATTAATACGTTTTTACGGTCTGATTATTTTGAACTTTTTTTAGAAAAAGAAAATTTTTTTGATTCACACGCCTGGTTTCACAATGATGCTCTGACCCCACAAGACCCCATTCCCTAACTCTGCTTAAACATGGGTGACAAAGACTTAAATTCAGGTGTGCCTGCTTTTTCCATTAGCATAAAAACAATGGTTTCTGTAGGGTAAACCAAAGCTCCGGCTGTTTTAAGCATAACAAGAGCCTGTTCCCAGTCATGCTTTCTTCTTGAAGCAACAGCATCTGATGCAACAGCTACCCTATAGCCTTTATCAAGCAGACTAAGAGCGCTTTGAAAAACGCATATATGGGACTCAATCCCTGTAATTATTGCTGTTTTTTTCCCCTTTTTCTCTATTGCCTCAAGTATAGTGCTATCCTTTGTGCAGTCAAAATAAAGCTTTTCATAATTATCAGCACCCTTAATATAATCCTGAAGCCCGTCAATTGTAGGACCCAGCCCTTTTCTATACTGTTCTGAAACAACTATGGGAATTTCCATTTCTAAAGCTGAATTTAAAAGTATGGAAGCATTTCTTTTAAGAATACCCTGTACCTTTTCAGCCATTGCATTAAAAAGTCTTTCCTGAATATCAACAAGAAGCATAAAAGAATCTTCCCTGTTTATAAAATACTTACTCATTGTACCTCCTGTCTCTGCTTATCGCAAAAGATCATTATTAATATTATCAAGAATCGAATCAGTAGCAAAACCTTCATTTCTTCTTATAATTTTTTCCTTCTGTTCCTTAACAATGTTTTCTCCAGGACCTTTTATTAAAGCAGATCTTCCTCCCTGTGCTGAACAGGTTTCACAAGTATCAACAGGAACAAATTCAGGAATAAAAACCTCGTTTATTATATCACGGCATGAATAACCTGGCAAAAGCCCTGTATTGCCACATACTTTAACCTCAACAAGCCCTGCATAAACTGGAAAATCCACTACAGCTTCATTGCTCAAAGCCTCGCGCATGTATCGTCCCCACACAGGAGCAGCAATTCCTCCAGCAGTCTGTCCTGTGCCAAGTGCAAGCCCTAACTTGTCATAGCCTATCCATAAGCCTGTTGTAAGCTGTGAAGAAAATCCTACAAACCAGGCATCCATCCAGTTGTTGGTTGTGCCTGTTTTCCCTCCTGCTGCACGGCCGGGATTAGCATGCCTTGCAGTACCAGCTGATATTACGCTTCTAAGCATGCTTATCATAATCTGCGCAGTTGCTGGTTTAATTACCTGAATAGTACCGTTTTTTGCCTTTTCCGCAAGCTGCTCCTCTATATCCTTTTCCATATTTTCAAGAACTTCACCATTTCTGTCTTTAACATACCTGATACTAAAAGGAATTATTTCCTTTCCGCCATTTGCAATAATAGCATATGCTGTGGTAAGTTCAAAGGGGCTTACTTCAAAAGACCCAAGTGCTATTGATAAATTCCTTGGTATGCGGGTTTTCTTTTCATTATCATTAAATTTTAAAAGCCTGGCATAATAGTCCATTACAGTGTCAATGCCCAGTGCATCTGCTATTCTTATTGAAATAATATTTATCGATTTTTCCAAAGCCTTTCTAAGACGCACAAATCCATAATATTCGTTTTCATAATTTTCCGGCATCCATTCATTTCCATCTGTATCCAAATACACAATAGGGGAATCAAGGACAGGAGTGGCAGATGTAAACTTGCCGGTTTCCAAAGCAGCTGCGTACAAAAGGGGCTTTATAGCAGATCCTGGTTGCCTTCTGGACTGAATTGTCCTGTTAAGCTGATTTATGCTGGAAAACTCCCCTCCTCCTATCATTGCTTCAATATAGCCGTTTTCATGATTTATTGATATAATGCAGCCTTCAACCCTTTGCTGATCCCTGTCATCGCTGTATGTTTCCTTATATGTATCAATAAAATCACTTACAACATCCAGGCCAGCAATAAAGTTAATACCCTCAAGCTCTTCAATAATTTCAGCCCTTAAATGATAGTTAAGCTTTAATATCCGCTCTTCAGCTTCAGATAAAGGAACAGCATCTTCCCCCTCTTTTTTAACTGTTCTGGGATCAAATGTTTTCAAAGTAAGCCCTGCAGAAACAAGGCTTTGACGGGAAAGGCTCGCCTTTAAAATCTTTTGCCCGGCAATCTGCTTGTTAATATCCAATGTTGTGTAAACCTGCAAACCCTCGGAATAAACAGCATCCTCACCATATCTGCGTACAAGCATTCTTCGCACATGTTCAGTAAACCACGGAGCCTTGTCAATTCTTGAACTCCAGGTGCTTATGCTGGGTTCTATCTCACTTACATAAACAAGGTAATCAGGCCAAAATTCAAGAAAAGCCTCCTCAGCCTCTTTAACAGAAATAAATCCAGCCTCAACCATCTTTGCCAAAACAATTTTATGACGATTAATCGAAGTTTTAGTATGCCTTATAGGGGACAAAAGGTTAGGGGCAGATGGTAATGAAGCTAAAACAGCAGACTCTGCAAGGTTGAGCTCCCAAACATGCTTGTTGAAGTATATCTTTGACGCTGATTCAACGCCATAGGCACCATGTCCCAAAAATATCTGATTAAGGTACATACCCATTATTTCATCCTTGGTATAGCCTGTTTCCATCATCACAGCAATAGCAGCTTCCTTAATTTTCCGAAAAATATTCCTTTTCCTTGAAGTAAGGAGGATTTTTGAAAGCTGCTGGGTAATAGTACTTCCACCCTGCTTAATCTTTCCTGAAAAAATATTTATAAAAAAAGCTCGCACAATCCCCTTGGGATTAATGCCAAAATGGCTGTAAAACTCATTGTCTTCACTTGCTATGAAAGCATTTATAAGGTTTTTGGGAATTTTTTCAAAGGGCACAACCTCCCTTTTCTGTCTAAAAAGTTCAGAAATGAGAATTCCGTTTTTATCATAAATTTTTGTAGTAGTTTCAGGCTGGTAATCAGCAAGAGCTTTAACATTTTTAAAATCCGAAATAATAATTACAAAAAAGGCAATAAATATCCCTGCAGCAACTCCAATAATAATAGCTCTATAATGCCTCACCAGATCAGGCAGATTTGAAAAAAAAGATGTAAAAAATTCAACAATAGAATCAACAATACTCCTCCCGCCTCCTTTTTTCCCTCCTGATGCGCCTTTTCCATGAAATGCTGTGCCACTATATCTTGCCATTTTAAGCCCTTTTAACTTATAAAGAATATTTTCATCTTTCATATATATTCCCTGTTCCTTTAAACAAACAATTTTTTTAAAAAATTAAAAAAAAATTAAAACAAGGTTATAAGGCTGTTTTTATATCATAATTCAAGATAAAAGCTTTTAAACGCTTATAAACACCGATAATACCTGTATGGTAATTTTCTTTTACTGACGACCTTGTTATTAACACGGAAAATGTTAATGCTATCAAGGACGATGGCGGGAAAATTCAAGGAGGAATATTATGATAATAAATCACAATGTAGCTGCTATTTTCTCTCATAGAACACTCAAGTTCCATGACTGGAGTCTTACCAAGGATGTTGAAAAACTTTCTTCAGGTATGAGAATAAACAAAGCAGGTGATGATGCATCAGGTCTTGCAGTATCTGAAAAAATGAGATCGCAGATTCAGGGTCTTAGACAGGCAGAAAGAAA
>JBBAGC010000107.1:0-6584 GCA_041655115.1 Spirochaetota bacterium
ATTTTGTAAAGAATACCATCTATTCTGAATCGAACAACAATATCCTTTTCAAATATTTCAAAGTGAATATCACTTGCCCTTTCTGAAACAGCCTGCCTTATAATAGTATTAACGAGCCGTATGATAGGTGCTTCATTTGCCATATCCAGCAGATCAGTAATTTCTGATGATGTAGTTGATAGAATTTCAAAATCAGATTCCTCAAGGTCTTCTATAATATCCTTTGTAGAAGCGGTTTCTGCAGATTCAAAATGGCTATTCAGAATCCTGGAAATTTCATGCCCGGTTGATAATACCCTTTCAATTTTATAGGAAGGAAAAAGTCTTCGCAAATCATCAAGAGGCTGAATATTAAAAAGATCATCCAGAGCAACTTTTATCCTGTCATCTGTAACATGAAAAGGCACAAGCCTGTTATTTTTAAGGAAATGCGGCGGAAGTGCTAGGAGAATTTTATTCTCATCATGAAAATCAAGGTGAGACATGAATTTTAGCCCATTTTGCAATGCCAGGGCTTCAAAAATATCCTTCTCTTCAGCATAATTTTTTTTTATAATTATCTCGCCGATTTTTAAATCCGATCCCTTTTGCACAAGAAGGCATTCCTGCAATTTTTCAGGAGTTAAAACACCTTTATCAACAAGGATTTTGCCTATTAATAATCTCTTATCAGCCATTGATTATTTCTTGTAGCTATCCTGAATCTTTTTCATTTCAGCCTGTTTTTCCTCTGTTATGGCCTTTATCTTATCAGATTCTGTTACTACCCTTGGAGTTATAAAAATTAAAAGATTTGTCTTGGTATTTTCACTGGACTTGCTTTTAAAGAACCATCCCAAAAGAGGGATGTCTCCCAGTATGGGAACCTTTGTTTCTGTTTCAACCTTTTGATTTCTCATAAGTCCGCCCACAACAATGGTTTCCCCATCAGGAACAGCTACCTTGGTTTTCATATCCCTTTTCCCTAAATCAGGAGGAATAATTGTCCCGGATGTAAGGTATTTTGTTTCTCCCAAAATAGAATTTACTTCAGTAAAAAGCTCCAAAGCAATCATGTTACCTCTGTTAATATGAGGTGTAATTTTAAGTTTAAGCCCCACGGATTTATACTCAAAGGTATAATAAACTGTGTTCTCATCAGTTATTCTGCTATTTGTGGGAACAGCAATTTCCTCTGCCACATTTATTTCAGCCTCATGATTATCAATAGTTAAAATATGAGGTGTTGACAGTATGTTTATGTTTTTATCTGTACCACTTGCATTAAGCAGGGCAAAGTTTAAAATTGATGTATCGCTTATATAACCAATAGTCATTGCTCCAGGATTAAGAGGCACAGCCAAAGTTTTCCCTGACAGGCCTGATGGGGTGCTGTAACTTGGAACTGAGCCCATAACTGAGCTGCCACCAAATTGATGGATACCTGATTCACCAGCAAGGCTCCAGTCAATACCCAAACCCCAGGAGGATTCAGCATTTACCTCTACAATCGTTGCCTCAATAAGAACCTGGGGTCTAACAGAATCAAGCTGCTTTACAATAGCGTGTATTTCCCTGAATTCTTCAGGAGATGCACTAATTAAAAGAGAATTTGTTTCTTTATTTGCAATAATGGAAAGCTTAACATTACTCTGCTGCGGGTCAACTCCAGGCCTCTTGTCTCCAGAAGGAGGAGCCTGCATCCTTTGTGTATTGATTTTTGCATTTTCAGAAAAAGGTATTCTGGAAAGAACCTCTGCAAGCTTTACTGCATCAGCGTTTTCAAGATGAACTACATGAATATTCCCTTCCTGGGACAACTTGTCATAATCAGGATCTTTTATGGTTGCTGCTTTTTTATCAAGGGTAGTGGCAATTTTGATAAGGCCATTTATTTCACCTGAATTACCGCTAAATATCAGAGTGTTCAAAGGCGCAAAAAGAACAATATCTGTTTCAGGAGATTTAAGCGTTCTTAAAACATTTAGAATATCAGAAGCCCCGGTATTTGTAATATCAATTAGAACTGTTACTGTATCATCATTTTCAAGATTGATCTCATCTCCATCTACAATAACTTCAACATTCTTTTTTATAGCTTCTTTAACAGGGACTATTTTAATTAAATTCTGTGTTTCAACAACAGCAAATCCTTTTATCTCAAGTATGGATTTCATCAAATCAAAGGCATCATCAACAGGCACTCTTTTTGCAGAGCTTATTGTTATCTTCCCTTTTACCTTATCACTAAGAATTATATTTTTCCCCAGGATACGGCTCATTACATTTATAAATTCAGATATTTCAACATCATTAAAATTCAAAGCAAATGTTGGGGGGGCTTTTTTTGCAGATGTATCCTGAGTAAACCCTGAACTGGTATAGGATAAATTAATCAGGCTCAAAGAAAAAAAGAGTATTGTTAATATCAAAGCTAAAATTTTTTTATTCATTAACCGGTCATCCCATTAATCAGTTATATTTATTTCAATCGTAACTATTTGACCGTTTCGATCAATATCTGCGGTCATTTTTGATTCATCAGTAATACCCTGCCACATTGTAAATAGTTTTTCAGTGCTGTCTATCTTTTTACCATTAATTCTTTTAACAATATCACCACTTCTTATGCCATACTTGTAAAGTATATTAAAAGGACGCACACTTATTAGCCTGTAACCTTCCACAACACCGTTTTCCCTGTATGGGCCGGCTCTTATTCCTCTCATGGCATTGTCAATATTGTTCATAACATTTTGCTGAAACTCGGCTTTGCTTAAAGATGATTTTATAAGATTGGACTGGCCAGATGGAGCTGCACCGGATGAAGCACCAGCAACACCTGTCTTTTTTTCATAAAGTTCGATTTTATAGCGTTCACTATTATGTTTAAGATATACAAAATTTGTATTAATAGCTATCAGCTGATACCCATATACATCTTTCCAAAGGCTGAAAATCCCGGCGTTTTTTTCGCCTTTTTTTTGAATCATTGCCACTGCAATATTTGCAGGCCCTGTTACTGTTCCAAGGAGAAGCAAATCATCAAGTCCGGAAGGAAAGGAATTTTCTGATTCAACTCCATTATCCATAAGAGCAACACGAAAAAAACCTGACTCAACAAGAGAATCTATGCTTTCAGTTTCCAGAGAAGAGGTTGACCTTTGTTTTAATTTTGATTGCAACATGGCAGAGGGCATTACTATCAGGCTGTGACGAGTAATTCCATTTATAGTATATGCTAAAATATACGAAAAAAAAAGCACAGAAACAACTGTTAATAAATGATATTTAAAATTCTGCATATATTTAATATATATAATCCATTATAAAAAATTTTTAATAAGGAAACAGAATAAATCAACCTGCCGGAACCACCTTAATTAGAGGATCAAATACATCAGGATTTAATTTCAATTGCTATAAATCGATACTTTTTTGCTTTTTAAGTCAAGCAAATATTATCGTGTCCTGGATTTGATTATTTTAAAAATAAGCACAAGAAATATAATGGCTAATGCTACAAATACAACAATTTTATAACTTTTTAAATGGTGTATTACTATATCAATATTTTCGCCAAATTTATACCCAAGATAAAAAAGCAGGGTTGATGTAATTGTTAAAGCAGAAAGATCAACAAGGATAAATTTTAACAACCTGAATTTCACCATTCCAGCAGTAAGAAAAAGCATATTTCTGACTCCAAAGGGTATAAAACGCCCTACAAACAGGGCAAAGCCTCCATATTTATTAAAATAAAATTCAATAAGAACTATTCTCTTTCTTGTAGATTTGCGGTTAAAAATTCTGGTTTTAAACAGGAGGGTAAGGCCGTATCTTCCAAGCAAATAGGCAATTATATCGCTTATAAATGCTCCTAAAAAACAACCGGCAAAAATAAGATATTTATTTTCCGGAATTATTGTAGCAGCAATTGATGCTGAAATAATAAAAACAAGATCTTCAGATATAGGAAGATTCAGGCCTGCAAGCATAAGCAGACCAAAAGAAATAAAATGAAGATTTTCCACCATAGGGGTGGATAAAATATTTACTACATCCATTATGTTCCATTATTTATACAATAAAAGTTTCAGACTTAATTGCAAGATTTCCTTTTTTTACCCATAACCTTACCATGTAGGCGTTTTCACCTTCATCTGAACTGAGAGTTCCAATTTCTTCTATGGAAGAAATTGTGTCCATATAAAATTCATAAAAAACTTTTTTTTCATCAAAGGGATTTTGAATGAGCATAACAATATTTTCCCTGGAAGGGTGCCTCTTTGGAGATCCTTCAAATGCTTCACTGTCCTGTTTTAAATCAACAGTTCTTATTTTGTCAATACTGGAATGTGGCAGCAATTCAATCAGCTTTTGAACGTATTTTTTATCTTCCATGCGCTCCTCCATGTTTTACATGTTTTATAAAAAATCTGCAAATTATTAAAAAAACACACTGTTTTATTGATTATTTTAATGCTTGACTTGGCAAGAATTATTCTCAAAATAAAAACATAATACAAACAATGAGTAAACAAACTTTTATGAGCCTTAACAAAAAAACTGCTATTCCGCTTATTTTATTAACAGCGCTAATTATACTTTTTCTGTTGTTCAGAGTTACAGTAAATATTCTCTTGCCTGAAAATATTGTATCAGAAAAGGTTCATGCTGTTTTCAAAACATCCTTTTCAAAATCTATTAATTTTGACCGTCTCTATATTAGCTATTCAGCAAATATCATTCTTGAAAATTTCCAGATGTCAAACTCTACAGATTTTAATGACAATAAAAATTTAATTAAAAGCAAAAAAGTTGTTATTAATACCAGTTTTATTAATCTTGTCAAAGGCAATATAGAATTTACCGGAATAAAATTCAAATCACCGGAAATCAATATTATTAAAAGTTCCGGGAAAAACTACAAAGAAACTTTTTCAGAACTTTTTACCACAAACACCGAAATTGATAAACTTCCTTCATATATAAAAAAAAGGCTTTTGTTTCAATTTCATGATTCAACTATAGTTTATAAAGAAACATTTAAAAACTCAAGAACCGAGCTCAGGATTACAAACCTTAATGCTAAAATATTTTTCAATGAAGAACAAATTGATTTTAATGTCAATGGAAAAATAACAAGCAAATCAGGAGAAAAAAATTTTACAGGAAATATTTCCTCAAAGGGCTTTTATAATTTTGCCAATTTGAATTATAGCAATAAATCAGACTTTGAACAGATTGATCTGGAATATATTAATAACTTTGTTTATGAAAAAAATTCAATACCATTTACTTTTTCCGGACTGCTTTCAGGGGAGATTGCTTTAAAGTGCAATGATGACAAAATAAAATGTGATTCCAGCATTAGCCTGCACAGCCTTAGTTCAATGTACAAAGAGAAAGAGGCTCCATATAAAATAATATCCAATGAAAATGTAGAAGCTGAAATAAAATTAGCGCTTTCCCGTGATTACAGCAATATAAATATTGAAAAAATTAATATTGATAATGGAATTTTAAAAGCTGATATTAGCGGGAACTATGAAAAAGGTCTTGGTTTTTCAACAAAATTCAATACTAATAACATAAATTTTGATAAATTATCTGAACACCTTATCCTGTTCAAAAATCATAAATATAAAGGTGCTGGAAAAATAGAAGGCGAGCTGGAATACAACATAGCTGAAAAAAAGCCATCAGTACTAAATTTTGAATTATTATTAAAAAACTTCAATCTTATTCCTAAAACAAATGAAGTAAATACAATCAAAATTTCCCAGCTTAACACAGAACTGAAAGCAGATATTTCATCTGTCAGTTGCAAATCTGGATTTATCATCAATGGTTCTGATTTTTCAACAGAAATAAACTCCTCAATAAACAGGTGGAATCCTTTTAAATCAGACACCAATATAAAAATAGAATCAAAAAGGGTTGAACTTGCTCTTTTAAAAAAATATGCCTTCCTTTTTATTTCAGATCTTTACCAGGCTGGTTTTGCTGATCTTGCCAGAGGGTATGATGAGCGATCATTCCTCAACAATCCTGAAGGTATTCTCATCAATAACAATAATATTGATATAAATATAAAATCAGAAAACCTTTTGATTGCAGGAAAAGCAGATCTGAAAGACTTTTCCATGGATCTGGCTTTAAACAATGGTTTTATTCGAACAAACAGCTTTAACCTGCAGGGCTATGATGGAAAATATTCCGGGAATATATACTGTGTTTTAAAACAGGCTTACCCCTATATTAAAATTGAAGCATCAGGTTCAGGTCTTAATCTTGACAGCATTATAAAAGATGCAGCATTTGACTATACTGGAGGAGGTATCCTTAATTTTGATTTATCCTATGAAACAAATGCTTTTCGCGTTGCACACTTTGTTCAAAATGGCAGAGGCGGGATAAATTTTGATATAAAAAAAGGACATCTTGCAGGAACTGATTTTCAAAAGAAGCTTTCTTCTTTTATAGCAACAAAGGGGTATGGAGAAACCAGCATCAATAATCTGGATATTGATTCTTTTACATTTGGATTTTCTCAAGCAGGGGCGAATTTCTATATTAAAAATTTAGGGATGAGAAGCAAT
>JBBAGC010000108.1:0-6536 GCA_041655115.1 Spirochaetota bacterium
GCTTGTTCTTATGCCTACTGGAATGGGAAAGTCCTTGTGCTATCAGGTTCCGGCTTTGCTCATGGATGGTCTTACTGTTGTAATCTCCCCTCTTATTTCCCTTATGAAAGATCAGGTTGACCAGCTCCGTAGCCTGGGAATAGACGCAGCCTTTGTTAATTCATCGCTAAGTAAAGCAGAAAGATTGAGGCGCTATAGGGATATAGAAAATGGGAAATACAAAATACTTTATGTCTCACCAGAGCGCTTCAGGAAAAGTGATTTTGCTGAAATTATATCAAAAAGAAAAGTTTCGCTCCTTGCAATTGATGAAGCCCATTGTGTAAGTCAGTGGGGCAATGATTTCAGGCCTGATTATTCCAGGGTAGGGGAGTTCCGTAAACTCATGGGCAATCCGGTGACAATGGCACTTACTGCAACTGCTACAGAAAGAGTTCAGGAAGATATAATCAGGAAGATCGGCATACCTGAAAAAGAAGTAAAAATTTATAATGAAGGCGTGTGCAGGAGTAATTTGTCCCTTGCTGTAATTCCAGTGCTTGATGAAAATGAAAAGTTTGAAGGAATTTTTTCTCTTATTAAAAAAAGAAAAGGAAACACAATAATATATTTTAACCTTATCAGCAGTATTGAAAAATTCGCAGAGTTTCTTGATATTAAAAAACAGTCATATTTGATCTATCATGGAAAGCTTAATCCTGAAACGCGCAAGCGGATACAAAAACGCTTTATTGAATCAGACAATGTTCTAATGCTTGCAACTAATGCCTTTGGAATGGGGATAGACAAGGCTGATATAAGGATGATAATTCACGCTGACATCCCTGATTCAATTGAGGCTTATTATCAGGAAATAGGTCGTGCAGGGCGTGATGGAAAACCATCCGACTGCATTCTTTTTTATTGTCAGGATGACCTTGCTGTTCAGATAAGCTTTCTTGAATGGAGAAATCCTGATGCCATATTCATAAAAAGTGCATACAAACTTTTAAATTCACTTGGGAAAAATATTAACTCATATACTTATGAGGATTTGCAGGAAAAGCTTGTGTATAAAAATCGGGGGGATCACAGGCTTAAAACTGTGCTTAATGTTTTTGATCTTTATTCTATAACTGAGGGTTCAATTGATACTCTTAATTTAAAGGTTGTTGATGAGCTTCCTGATGAAATAATATCCGATTCCTTTATTAAGATGAAACAGGAAAGCGACAGGTTACGCCTTGTGGATATGTTAAATTATGTAAAAACAGAAGGGTGTAGAAGACAGATGATTCATGAATACTTTAATTTTAGTGATGCTGTATGCGGTAATTGTGATAATTGTTGAATTTAAGAAATTCTTTTTTTTATAGCTATTTTTTTATGGATGGAATTTTTTTGCTTTTTATTGCAATGTTTTAAGAATTTTTTGATAAAAACAGGGCTCTCGACTCTTTCTAAGTGCTTAAGTCCATTTCTTTTGCTTAAAATGGTTGACATAAATAATTCAGGTACTATATAGTGTTAAAATGATTAAGTTCAATATTCTCTTTAAGTAATCCTGCAGGACTTCCTCGTAGTATTCTAATAGCAGCTTATTGATTAATCAAAAGGGATTTTCCCAATTAAAAAAGTAGGAGCATACAGCATGTCTCAAGGAACAGTAAAATGGTTTAATGATCAAAAAGGTTTCGGTTTTATTTCTGCAAGTGATGGAAATGATTACTTTGTACATCATTCAAGTATCATTGGTGAAGGTTTCAAAACTCTCCCTGAAGGTGCTCAGGTTGAATTTAAAATTGAAAATAGCGACAGAGGCCCTAGAGCCGTACAGGTTAGAATTATATAATTCATTATTATAACCATTTTTGAAAAAGCCCGGTAATCCCGGGCTTTTTTTTAGTGTGTTTGGTATTTCAATTCTATGGTTAATATAGAAATTAAATATCATTCAATAGTTTTTCAAATATATTTTTTGTTTTTCATAGGTTTGGCATGAAGTTCTATACTAATACAGTTGTCCAATAGGTATTTCACAGATCTATCTCCCGACCGTAATCTTTAGTTCTATCAAATTCAATGTTAGAATTGTAAAGAGGAGAATTTCTGAAAAAATCGACCAGTGTGTTTGATGCATTTTTTTTATTTTCATTTTTTAGAATTGTAACATAAGCAATTATGGTGTGGTTTTTTTTTAATTCCTCAGGTTGTTCATCAATCCATTCTATAGTATTTTTTTTAATTTGTGCTTTGTACCTTTTTAACATTTTAGTTACCTTTATTTATATAAGTTTAATAATATAGAATCAATTATACTATAAAGTATAAGAATTTATGCAGTTTTTTGAAAAAATGTAATATAATAGTTTTTTCATAATAATCAATTGCTTCAAGAAATTCACCTTCAGCGTCCGGATGGAATGAAAAACTCATTTATCAAATTGCTTCCATATTTTTTTGAAAACTTCATCTCCTGATACTGGCGCAACCGAACCGGAACGGAGCTCATGAAGACGTTTCTTTGCAGCAGTAGCCCATTTTTTATCTATTTCAGATTCAGGCTGGTTAAGGCTGCGGAGCAATGAGTCAACTATTAATGCGCGTTCTTCCACTGGCAACAAGATAGCCTGTTCTATTAATTCTTTTGGATTCATATTATACCAGATACCTGTTTTATTATAAATAATATTCAAAGTCTATGTATAACAGGATAATAATTAATTTTTTTTTATCAAGCAATTTTTTAGCACTTATTAATATCTCAGTATATTTGAATGTTTTATTCCGCAGGTCGTTACGGATATTTATTTTTACAGGATTTTTTAAACGATAAATTGGTTTTTCATTTTAAGCAGTATTAAATTCAGAAGTTATTTTAAGACAAAATTTTTATAAAGCACCTTGATGTGCAGGTTGGCATCTGCCCCATATTAAAAAAAGGAGCAGATGCTATTTTATATTTAATGTAAACTATTTATTTCCATGAAAGCTTAACAGGCACGGGCTTTACATTCCATATATCTTTGGCGTATTCAGCAATTGTCCTGTCAGATGAAAATTTTCCAATATTCGCTGTATTAAGAATGGACATGCGTGCCCATTTCTTTTTATCCATGAATGTTTTGTTAACCTCTTCCTGGCATTTAATATATGAATCATAATCAGCAAGAAGCATGTAATTGTCGCCATGGAGTAAAAGAGAATCTGTAACAGGCTTAAAAAGTTCAGAATTTTCAGGTGAGAAAAATCCACTGGAAATTTGATCAAGAACCCTTTTTAGCTCCTGATTGGACTCATAGTAGTAATAGGGATTATAACCTGAATTTTTCAGATTAATTACTCCATCTGAATCCAGACCAAATATAAAAATATTTTCATCTCCCACTTCTTCTTTTATTTCCACATTTGCACCATCAAGTGTGCCAATAGTAAGGGCTCCATTTAATGCAAATTTCATATTCCCTGTGCCTGAGGCTTCATATCCTGCTGTGGAAATCTGTTCTGATAGATCAGCAGCTGGTATAATTTTTTGGGCATTGGAAACTGCATAATTTCTAAGGAACAGTACTTTAAGTTTTTCATTTACCTGAGGATCATTGTTTATAATATCCCCAACAGAGTTTACAAGCTTAATTATAAGCTTGGCCATGTGATAGCCCGGAGCAGCCTTACCTGCAAACATCACTGTTCTTGGAACAAAATCTCCGCCTGGATTATCCTTAATTCTGTTATAAAGGGTAATAACGTGAAGAACATCAAGGAGCTGTCTTTTGTACTCGTGTATTCTTTTAACAAGGATATCAAACATGGAATCTACATTAACAGTGATATTTCTTCTTGTTTTAATATACTGGGCAAGGGCAATTTTATTCTGTTTTTTAACATCCATCCATTTTTTCTGGAAAGCTTCATCATCAGCAAAGGGTATAAGCTTTTTTAGCTCATATAAATCCTTTGTCCATCCATTACCTATTGTTTCATCAATCAAGCTGGAAAGCCCCGGATTGGACAGCTTAAGCCATCTTCTTTGAGTAACTCCATTGGTTTTATTCTGGAATTTTTTTGGCCAGAGGTTGTAAAAGCCTTTAAAAATACTGTTTTTTATAATTTCACTGTGTAATGCAGCAACACCATTTACTGTATGGCTTCCCACAATTGCAAGATTTGCCATGCGCACCTTTTTTTCCGGTCCTTCTTCTATGATGGATAATTCCCCTTGCAGGTGGTTGTTGCCCGGATAGAGTTTTCCTATCTTGTCAAGGAAGCGTCTGTTGATTTCAAAAATAATTTCCATGTGCCTTGGTAAAACATAGCTTATTAATGCTACAGGCCATCTTTCCAGCGCTTCCGGGAGTATGGTGTGGTTTGTGTATGCAAAGGTTTTAGTTGTAATTTCCCATGCTTTTTCCCATGGATAGGCTTCCTCATCAACAAGTATTCTCATTAATTCAGGAATGGCTATTGCAGGGTGTGTATCATTGAGCTGTATTGCAACCTGATCAGGAAATGCATCAAAAGTACTGTTGGTTTTTTTAAAGCGTCTGATTATATCCTGCAATGTTGCAGATACGAAAAAATATTCCTGCTTTAAACGAAGTTCCTTTCCTTCAAAGACATTATCGTTTGGGTAAAGAACTTTTGTAATGTTTTCAGAACTGGCTTTGTCAGAAACTGCTTTAATGTAATCACCATCATTGAAATAGGTAAAGTCAAATTCCCTGGAAGATTTTGCAGACCAGAGTCGAAGATTGTTTACATTATTGGTTCCATATCCAGGAACAGGGGTGTCATAGGCCATGGCAATGACCTCTTCAGTATTTATCCAATTGCAGCGTGTATTCCCTTTTTCATCATTGCAGTGTTCAGTTTTTCCATAAAATTTGACAGGGTAAACAAATTCGGATCTTGGAAATTCCCAGACATTGCCATATCTAAGCCAGTTATCAGGTGTTTCAACCTGATAGCCGTTTATGGTGTTTTGAAAAAATATTCCATATTCATAACGGATTCCATAGCCAATGGCAGGGAGGTTCAGGGTTGAAAGAGAATCCATAAAACATGCTGCCAGGCGACCCAGTCCTCCGTTTCCAAGACCAGCATCCCATTCTTTTTCACGAAGCTCTTCAAGGTTGTAGCCTAACTCCTCCATTGCCTTTGAGGTTTCATCATAAAGGTCAAGGTTAATAAGGCTGTTTCCCAAAGTGCGACCTATGAGAAATTCCAGGGATAGATAATATACCCTTTTGGTTTTTTCTTTATAATAGGCCTGCTGGGTTTCAATCCAGCGTTCAATAAGTCTGTCCCTTGTAGTCAGGGCTATGCTGGAGTACAGATCGTGATCTGTTGCGCTATATTCATCTTTTCCCAGTGAATACTCCATATGATTAACAAATGAGTGCTGGAGAGACTCAATATCACGTCCCTTAGGGGGATTAGTTGATGGGGTCAGTTTCTTTTTAACGGGTTTTTTATCCATTAATTATTCTCCTTAATATTCTTTTCACTGTAAATCAAGTGATTGTTTAAGGTATTATTTATAATAAATACTATAATAGTATATATTTCTGGAAATGTGTAAAGCTTAATTTTTACAGATCTATGGGAATTGCTTATGTTAAAAATTTAAAAACTGTTATCCTTGTTGCAAGAGTTTCCTTTATAGCTTATTCTTAAATAATAAGTATATAAATAATATGAGTAAAGGTCAATTAATTTATTTAGACCTCACTTTGGCTTTGCCGTGTCGCGTTTTCTGTGAACCTTTCCCCCTAAATCCCCCAAGGTGGAACTTAATAAATTTCTGTTTATTGAATCTTACCCGATAGTGTGGACAGTAAGTTAGACTAAAAATAAAATAATGGAGACTTAACAATGGGTAGAAGAATTGAAAAATCTCCTCTGTGTCCTCTGTGCCTCTGTGGCAAAAGAAATAGGGTCAGAGCCTGTTCCATGTGGAGACGGTTTTTTACTTTACATATATTATGCAAAGTTTTTTAATTGGGAGCAGTAAATTTAAGTTTAATTTATTTTATTTGGGGTGGGGCAATGTTCAGTTTCTGGAAAAAAATAGTTTTATGCAGCATTGCAGTTATGTTTTTATCATCATGTGCAAAAATTCCTGAAGAGATTGTTTCACCTGCATTTTCTTTTAAACCTGCTGGTAGTGATGAACCAGGTGTGGTAAGCATTAATTTTACAGGTGGCCTAAAAAATGCAAATGACAGCACTGTTTTTTTAAATGTCAAAGGTGAAGTTGCTGTAATGGATAATGCAAAAAATATTTTATTAAAAATACCTTTTAGTCTTCCCTCAATTTTACCATTTGAAACAGGAATTATTCAAACTGAAATATCCATAAAATCCGAAGAGGCTATTCCTTTATTTTTTGAATTTGGTATTGATGCTGATAACTTTTTTGCAAGCAGGGAACCTCAAAATTTTTTACCTGATGATGAAAAGGTAGTGCTTAAAAATTTTTCCCTTGAGAAAAAAGGTATTGTTGAAATTTTAGAAGGTAAAGAAAAATGAAAGAACCTGATGATAAAATAATATAC